>NZ_JBGUAX010000005.1:300000-500367 GCF_041821065.1 Egicoccus sp. AB-alg2
ACGCGGCCGTGATCAGCCCGCCGCCGAAGAACGGCTCGAAGCCGAGCTGCTTGTAGCCGAACGCTTCGTAGGCGGGCGTCTTGTTGTCGGGGTCGGCGACCCGCATGAGGATCAGGCCGGTGGCGGTCACGCCCAGCGACTGACCCAGGTCCCCGATGCCGCGCTCGAACCAGAACTCGGGGATGATCCGCCGCGCGAGCAGCAGGAACACGCCGACGTTCCAGGCCACCCCGAGGCCGGCGAGCAGCAGGAACGGCACCAGGTTGTCGGCCAGGACCTGCAGCGACAGCGTCGCCAGCGCGGTGACGATCAGCACGTCGAGGGCGAGTCCCTGGATGCGCACCATCATCAGCCGGTCGACGACCTGGTGGCGGTCCCAGCGGTCGATGCCGAGCTGGACGAGCACACCACCGATCATCGCCAGCGGGAACAGCGGCACGTACTCGAACAGCTCGACCGTGTCGACCCAGAGCGCCTGCTCGAGTGCCTGCAGGCCGGACAGGATCGCCTGGCCGATCAGCACGGCCAGCGCGACGATGCCGAAGTGGATCGCCAGCGGCTCGATCGAGGCCGGTCGCACCGTCAGCGTCGCGGCGGCCCGCCGGTCCTCGCGCTCGAACAGCCCGCGCTGCTGTGCCAGCGATGCCTCGGCGTCCTCCTGCAGCAGCGAGGTCCGGCCGGACCGCACCGCCCAGTTGATGAGCGCGATGCCGAGCACCACGCCCGACACGACGCCGACGGTCGCGAGCCCGAGCGCGAGGTCGGTGCCCTCCGCGAAGCCGAGGTCCTCGAACGTCGAGCCGAGCCCGGCCGCGGTGCCGTGACCACCCTCGAAGCCGACCTCGATCAGCGCCCCCGCCATGGCCGGCAGCCCGAAGACGGGCGCCAGGACGAGCAGGCCGAGCAGCAGGCCGACCACGTACTGCCCGCTGGCCATGGTGATGCCGAGCGACAGCTGCGGTCCGGCCAGTCGGCCCGCCTCGCGTGGGCGCGGGATGCGCTCGCCGAGGAACAGCGTCGCGAACACGATGCTGATCAGCAGCCCCGGTAGCTCGCCCCACACCTCCAGCACGTCCTCGCCGAACAGGCCGGCCTCGGCGAAGCCGTCATAGCCGACGGCGGCCGCGAGGTTGCCGAGCAGGTCGGGACCGAGCAGCAGCGCGATGCCACCGCCGATGATGGAGCTCGGCAGGAACAGCTTCTGCGCGACACGTGACTTGACGCGGACGAGCTTGCTGACGACCAGCAGCAGGCCCACCAGCAGCAACGCGAACCCAATCACCTCACCGGACACGGCTCTCCCTCGGGTGTCGGTCGGCGGGCGCGCCCTGGCGGCCGCCCGGCTCGAGCGGGCGCGTCCTGGCGGCCCCCCGACTTCGCGGCGGGGGACGCTAGTTGCGCGCGGCGCACACCCGGCCCGGCCGGGCAGCCGGGGTCCGGCCAGGCCCCACCCACGCGGCTCGTCCGTTCGGCAGCGGCGCCGGGCACCGTTCGCGACGGATGCTGCCGACGCTCGGGATCGACGCACACGAACTCACCCGAACCCGTAACGGACACGATGAAAACGTCCCCCGCGGACCGGCGGTCCGCCGGTTCCTCGCGCGCCGACCGCCTCGCCTTCGCCCTTCTCGCACTCGCCCTCCTGGCGGGTGCGGTGGCATGGGTCGTGCTCGGCGGTGTCGAGCAGGCCGACGCCGTGGACCTGGAAGTGGTCGAGCGAGGCCCCCGGGCGGCGGAGGCGACCCAGACGCCGGTCGACCCGGGTCTCGAGGCCCGCATCGCCGAGGACGTGGTCGCCTTCGTGAACGCCGAGCGGCGCGCGAACAGCATGCCGCTGCTGAGCCTGCTCGAGGACGAGCACGTGCGCACCGCCAACGAGGCACGGCTGCGCGAGGCGACCCCCGAGCACGACCTGGCCGACGTCTACGGCGGCGACGCGGTCACTGCGCGGGAACTGCACGTGCGGCTCGGCACCGGTACCCGCAGCGGCGAGGCGGTCGCCGGCTGGCTGGCCAGCGCCGGCGACCGCGACGTCCTGCTGGACCGGGCGGCAACCGGGATCGCGGTCGCCGCGGCCTGCCAGCCCGGTGAGCGCGGCGGGGACCTGGTGCTGACCGTCCACGTCGTGGACGACGGCGAAGGTCCGGGCGAGGCCGGCCCGATCGGCGACGACCGCCCCGGCGCCGGCCGCGGCGAGGCCTGCCAGTTCGCCGAACTGGCCACCGGTCCCACCGCCGAGGAAGGCGTGCTCGTCCCGGCCGCCCTGACACTGGCGGCGACGGTGGCCGCCGCGCTGGGGCTGCTGGAGTGGCAGCGCCGCCATCACCGGCCGGCGCCGCGACGGGTCAGGCGCCGCGACGGCGACGACCCCGACGGGCGCTCGCGCGGTCACGGGCGCTGACGACGACGTGCAGCTGACGAAGCGGTGTGAACGGCGGCGCGCTCAGGACGCTGCGCGGCTCAGGGGCGCTGCGCCCGACGGGTGGCCGCAACCTCCGGCGCGGCCTCGTCGCGGCGGCGCCGATGCGTGGCGGCCACGACGCCCAACGTGGCGACCACCACGGCCGCGGTCCGCCATCCCGGACCCTCGTCGGCGGCGCCGGCGAGACGCACGTCCTCCTCCGCGAGCGGCTGCCAGAACGAGGTCTCCTGCCGGGCGCCGGCCCACGAGAAGCTGAAGTGCACGTGGTCGGTGTGCGGGCTCGCGCCGTGGTAGGGCCGCCAGCCCTCGCCCGCGCGCGCCGCCGACCAGATCTCGCCGTCCCAGATCACGTACATGACCCCGAGCCGGCGGGCCATCGCGTGCGCGTTGCCGTCCTCGTCGGTGGCCAGCAGCCAGTCCAGCACCTCGGCCGCCGCGGCCGCGTCGGCGGGGTCGGACGCGTCGAGCATCCAGTCCCAGCCGCGCCCCTCCTTGTGCTCGCTGCGGCCACCCACGTCGCAGGCCCGCACGATGCCCCCGTCGCGGCCCCGGTAGGCGTCCAGGACCAGGTCCCGGAACGCCTCGACCCCGGGCTGCGGCTCCGGGTGGCACTCGCGCTGGTACTCGCGCGGCGCCGGCGCGTCGATCGGACCGGGCAGCGCCTCGTCGTGGACGTGGCTCGGTAGCGGCGAGGAGGTCGTGGCCACGGCCGGGCCGGCGGCACCGACGAGCAGTGCGGCCACAACGACCACTGCGACCAGGACGGACAAGAGCAGCACGCCGGGGCGGGCACGGCGGGGAAACGACACGCGCGGTTCAGTCCTCGTGGGGGTAGACGACGCCGACCTGCCGGCGCAGCTCGTCGAGCCAACGCATCGTGGTGAGCGTCAGCGCCAACGGCATGCGCTCGCTCTCCGTGCGGCCGGCCTCGAGGCAACGCACCACCTCGTCGACCTCGTGCTCGTAGCCGGCCTGGGCCCCGTGCAGGTCGTGTTCCTCGACGACGGTATCGCGCCGGCGCAGGCTGAGCCGGCCCGCGTGGTGGAACGGGCCGTGGATGCGCAGGCTGCCCTCGCTGCCGGCGATCGTCGCCTCGATGCCCGTGTCGGCGACGAACGAGCACGACCACGACGAGAGCCGGCCCTCGCCGTGCCGCATCGCGACGCTGACGCTGGCGTCCACGCCGGTGTCCGCCAGTTCGCCCAGCGCGAACGCCTGGGTCGGGGTGCCCAGCAGCGAGGTGACCAGCGTCAACGGGTAGATCCCGACGTCGAGGAGCGCGCCGCCGCCCAGCTCGCGGGCGAACCAGCGCCGGTCGCGGTCGGGCACCGCGGCGATGCCGAAGTCGGCCTGCACCAGCAGCGGCTCGCCGACCTGGCCGGCGGCGATCCGCCGCTCCGCCTCCTCGAAGGCGGGCTGGAAGCGCATCCACATCGCCTCCATCACGAACACGCCGGCCGTGCGGGCCGCCGCCGCGACCTCCTCGGCTCGTTCGAGGTCGAGCGTGAACGGCTTCTCCACCAGCGCGGGCACGCCCGCCTCGATGCAGGCATGGGCGTCGAGGTGGTGGCGGTCGTTGGTGGTCGCGACGTAGACGACGTCGACGTCCTCGGGCCGGGCGAGCAGGTCGTGATGGCGCCCGTAGACGTTGAGGACGCCGTGCTCGTCGGCGAAGGCGCGTGCCCGGGCGAGGTCGGCCGAGGCGACCGCGGTCACCTCGCCGCCGCGGGCGCGGACGGCCGCCGCCATGGCCCGGGCGATGTCGCCGGTGCCCAGGATCCCCCAGCGCAGTGTCATGGCCGCCCCTCGTGTCCGCGTGACGCCGTTCGCGTCTCGCCGTCCGCGGGTCGCGGAACGCGTCTTCAGGCGGTGACGCTACTCGCGGCCCGCCGCCACCGGCGCCACCGGCTCGCGGCGCACGAAGTCGTCGGGCAGGTGGGCCAGCAGGCGCCGACGGAAGCGCGGCTCGTCCACGGTCACGGTGTGACGCGGGGTGTCGATCTGCGGCACGTCGGGATGGCGCAGCTCCTGCGCGATCGCCCGGCGCAGGTCCTTGGGCGGCTGCCAGCGGCCGGCGAGGCCGCGGGCGAGGATCTTGGCCTGCAGCTCCGCGGCCGGCCAGATGCAGCCGAACGGCTGGAAGAGTCCGACGAAGGCGACGTCGGCCACGTCGGCCGGCAGCATCTTCAGGTACAGCGGCACCGGCCCGCGCGAGTAGTCGAGCAGGCCGGGGTCGAAGAAGGGGTGGGCGATCCGGAAGCCCGTGCACGCCACCACGGCGTCGTAGTCGGCGCTGGTGCCGTCGACGAAGTGCACGGTCCGGCCCTCGAAGCGGGCGACGTCGGGACGGGCGGTCACCTCGCCGTGGCGCAGGAAGTAGTGCAGTTCGGAGTTCAGCGTCGGGTGGGTGGCGAAGATGGGGTGGTCGGGCACCGGCATGCCATAGCGCTCGTTGGGCCCGACGAGCACCTTCAGCAGCAGCTCGAACGCCTTCTGCCGCAGCCGCAGCGGCACCCAGCCGAAGCGCTGGATGGTCGTGTGGTGGATGTGGTCGGTGGGTCGGCCGAACAGGAACTTCGGCACGATCCAGTACCCGCGGCGCATGGAGATGTCGGTGTGCGCGGAGACCCGCGAGGTCTCCACGGCGACGTCGCAGGCGGAGTTGCCGCCGCCGATCACCAGCACCCGCTGGCCGGCGAACGGCTCGGCGCGCTTGAAGTCGTGGCTGTGGAGGTAGGTGCCGGTGAACCGCCCCGGGTAGTCGGGCCAGCGCGGCTGCCAGTGGTGGCCGTTGGCGACCACCAGGTAGGCCACCTCGTCGTGGGAGGTCTGACCGGTCGCCTCGTCGCGCAGGGCGACCTGCCAGCCACCGTCGGCGCGGGGCTCGCAGCGTTCGACGAGCGTGCGGAAGCGCACGAACCGCTCGAGGCCGAAGTGGTCGGCGTAGGCCTGGAAGTAGGCCGCCAGCTGCGCGTGTCCGGGATAGTCGGGGTAGGCGTCGGGCATCGGGAAGTCGTGGTACTGCGAGAAGTCCTTCGACGAGATGATGTGGGTGGTCTCGAACACCGACGAGTGTCCCGAGTCGGCGTCGAAGACCCAGTTGCCGCCGACCCGGCTGCCGCGGTCCCAGACCACGACGTCGGTGAAGCCTTCGTCGAGCAGCGCCTTGACGGCCGCCAGCCCGGACGGGCCGGCCCCGATCACGCCGATGCGCGCGTCGCTCGCCAACCGCACGTGCGCCCCTCCCGCCGTCGCCGTTGCCGCAAGCGTGTCACAGCCGACCAGTAGCGTGCGAACCCATGGGGATCTCACTGCACACGACCGCCTACGGCCCGGCCGCCGAGGACCGCCTGCGTGAGCTGGTGCGGGCCGCGAAGGCCGACGACCCGCTCGCGCCGGTCACCGTCGTCGTACCGACCAACTCGGTCGGTGTCGCGATCCGCCGACGGCTGGCGACCGGTGGGCTCGGTGCCGTCAGCGACCGCGGCGTCGGTGTCGCCGGGCTGACCCTGCTGACCGTGTACCGGCTGGCCGAGCTACTCGGTGCCCCGTCGCTGGCCCTCGCCGGCCGACGGCCGGTCTCCACCCCGATCGTGGCCGCCGCCGTGCGCGGGGTGCTGTCCAAGGAGCCGGGGCTGTTCGAGGCGGTGGCCCAGCACCCCGCGACCGAGGCGTCGCTGGTGCGCGCGCACCGTGAGCTGTCCGACTGCTCCCCCGCCGCGCTGGACCGGCTGGCCGCCAGCTCGCGGCGCGCTGCCGACGTGGTGCGGGTCCATCGCGCCGTGCAGGACCGCCTGGCCGACGACTGGTACGACGAGCCGGCGCTACTGGCCGCCGCGACCGCCGCCGTGGAGGCGGGGGGCGGCATCGTCGCCGAACTCGGCCGTGTGCTCGTCCACCTGCCGCAGCGCCTGGGCCCCGCGGCGGCGCGCCTGCTGCGGGCCCTCGGCCAGGTGACGGACGTCGAGGTGCTGGCCGGCCGCACCGGCGCTCGCGGTGCGGACCGCGACGTCGACCGCGCCCTGCGGCTGCTGGGACTGGAGCCGCCCGACGACGCCGGCGCCGTCCGCAGGCCGGTCGGCACCCGGGTGGTCAGCGTCTCCGACGCCGACGAGGAGGCACGCATCGCCGTCGCGTCGGTCGTCGACGCCAGCCGCGACGGGATCCCCCTCGAGCGCATCGCGGTGCTCTACCCGTCCGACCGCCCGTATGCCCGGCTCGTGGCCGAGCACCTGGAGGCGGCCGGCATCCCGTCCTTCGGCCGGGCGGTCCGGCCGCTGACGGACCGGCTGCTGGGGCGCTGGCTCCTCGACGTCCTCGACCTGCCCGCACGTGGCTGGCGCCGCGAGGACGTGTTCGCGGTGCTGGCCGGGGCGCCGGTCCGCCGGCGCGACGGCCGCCGGGTCCCGGTCGCCTGGTGGGAGCGGGTCAGCCGCGAGGCCGGCGTGGTCCGCGGCCGCGCGCAGTGGCGCGACCACCTCGACCACCTCGCACGCAGCCGGCGCAAGGACGCCGACCTGGTCGAGGCCGATCCGGACGACCAGCGCGACTGGCTCGTCGAACGCCTGCGCCGCGAGGCCGCGGACGCGGAGTCGTTGCGCGCCTTCGTCGAGGAGTTCGCCGACGCCGTCGAGGCCGGCCGCGGCGCCGAGGGCTGGGCGGCGCTGCGCGACTGGGCCCACGGGTTGCTGGACCGCTTCCTCGGCGGCGAGGACGCCTGGCAGCGCTGGCCGGAGACCGAGCGTGCCGCCGCCGAGGCCGTCGCCGCCGCCATCGACCGGCTGGGCGCGCTGGACGGCGTCGCGGACGGTGATGCCGACCCGGACACGTTTCGGCGGACCCTGGAACTGGAGCTGGAGACCGACCTCGGCCGCTCGGGCCGGTTCGGGGAAGGGGTGCTGGTCGGGCCGCTGACCTCCGCGCTGGGCGTCGACCTCGACGTGGTGGTCGTGTTGGGGCTGGCCGAGGGCGTCACCCCGACGCGGCCGCGCGAGGACTCGCTGCTGCCGGACCGCGAGCGTGCCCGTACCGACGACGAACTGCCGCGCCGCACCGAGCACGTCGACGTCGAGCACCGCCACCTGCTGGTGGCGCTGGCCCATGCCGCGCGGCGTCGCATCCTGGTCGCCCCGCGCGGCGACCTGCGCCGCAGCGCGGAGCTGGTGCCTTCACGGTGGCTGCTGGACACGGTGGAGGTCCTGGACCCCGAAGGCCGCCGGCAGCTGCCGCCGCCAGGACCGGGTGCGCCGGACTGGTTCGTGCACGTGCCGTCGTTCGCCGCCCGCGTCGGCCACGCCGCCTTCCCGGCCACCGCGACCGAGCACCGGCTGCGGCAGCTCGCCGACGGGCGCCGCGACGGCGTCACCCCGGAACGGCACCCGCTGGTGGCCGGGGATCCGGCGTTGCGTGCCGGCGCCGAGCTGGTGCTGGCCCGGGCCAGCGACGACTTCACCCGCTTCGACGGCGACCTCGGCATGGTGCGCGACCTGCTGCCCGACCCGGCCGGCGGGATCGTGTCGCCGACCGCGCTCGAGCTGTACGTCGGCTGCCCGCACGCCTACCTGCTGCGACAGGTGCTGCGGGTGAACCCGCTGGAGGAGCCCGAGGAAGAGCTCACGATCACCCCGATGCAGAAGGGCAACCTCGTCCACGAGGTGCTCGAGGAGTGGCTGCTCGGCGAGCTGCAGCACGGGGTACCGGCGCACGACCAGCCCTGGAGCGACGCCGCCCGCGACCGGCTGGCCGCCGCCGCCCGGCGGCGCTGCCAGGCCTACGAGGACGGCGGGTTGACCGGCCATCCGCGGCTGTGGGCACGCGAGCGCGAACGGCTCCTGGCGGAGCTGGCGGCCTTCCCCGCGCGCGACGACGAGCGGCGCGCGGAACTGGGCGCCACGGCGGTCGGCGCCGAGCACGCCTTCGGCATCGGCACGCAGGCCTCGCTGGAGGTCGACCTCGGTGACGGGCGCACCGTCCGGTTGCGTGGCAAGATCGACCGGCTGGACCGCGACGTCCGCGGCGGGCTGGTCGTCACCGACTACAAGCACGGCAGCCCGCGCAGCTTCTCCACCCTGTCGGAGCAGGCGCCCGACGCCGACGGGCGCAAGCTGCAGCTGCCGACGTACGGCCTGGCGGCCCGGGCCGCGTACGGGCCCGACGTCACCGTGCGGGCGGACTACTGGTTCACGTCGCACAAGGGCGGCTGGAAGCGCATCGGCTACCCGCTGACCGACGCGGTCGTGGACCGGTTCCGTCACGTACTGCGCGTGGCGCTCGACGGCATCCAGGCCGGCCACTTCCCCGCCCGCATCGAGCGGCCCACCTCCAGCCCCTGGCCCAGCTGTGAGCACTGCGACCACGACGGTCTCGGACTCGCCGACGCCTACCGCGACTGGGAACGACTGCGGCAGCACGAACGGCTGCGGACCTACGTCCGGCTCGCGGAGCCCGGCGCCGTCCCCGACGACGCCCCGGCCGCTGACACCGCCGAGGAGCCGGCGACCGACACCGCCGAGGAGCCGGCATGAGCACCACCGCCACGCCCGAGCTGCCCGACACCGCCGCCCGCCGGCTGATCCGCGGCGAGATCGGCGACGGGCTGCGGCGCACCCTGTTCGTGGAGGCCGGCGCCGGCTCGGGCAAGACCACCGCGCTGGTCGACCGGGTCGTCGCCCTGGTCGACGACGGGGTGGAGCTGGCCCGGATTGCCGCGATCACCTTCACGGAGAAGGCCGCGACCGAACTGCGCGACCGCATCCGACAGGCGTGCGAGCGCCACGCCCGCGACGACGACCCGGCCCGTGCCACCCGATTCCGGGAGGCCGCCGACCAGGTCGATGCCGCGGCCATCGGCACGCTGCACGCCTTCGCCCAGCGGCTGCTGACCGAGCATCCGATCGAGGCGCAGCTGCCCCCCAACGTCGAGGTGCTCGACGAAGTCGCCTCCGGCATCGAGTTCGAGGAGCGCTGGCGGCGCTTCCGCGACGCGCTGCTGGACGATCCCGCGCTCGAGCGCACCATCCTGCTCTCCGACGCCTGCGGGATCCGGCTGCAGGACCTGCGCGCGATGGCACTGGCGTTCGGCCGCGACTGGGACCTGGTCGCCGACCCGGACCGCTTCCCGTGGGAGCCGCAGGAACCGCCGCGCGTCGACGTCGGCCCGGTCCTCGCCGGCCTGCAGGCGGTCCTCGACGAGCGCGGCGACTGCACCGCCCCCGGCAAGGACAAGTTCCACCTCTGGCTGTGCGACCAACTGGCACCACTGGTCGAACAGCTGTCCACCGCCACCGACGAGGGCGCGGCGCTCGACCTGCTGCGCCGGGTGAAGGGCTTCCGGTTCGGACAGAAGGCGAACTGGCCCGATCTCGCCGGCACCAAGGACCGGCTCCAAGCGGCCGTCGAGGAGGCGGCGCGGTTGTCCGGGACCGTGGCCGTGGACGTGCTGCGCCGGCTGTCCCTGCTCGTGCGCACGCAGACCCTGGAGGCGGCCGCCGACCGGCGGCGCAGCGGCCGGCTGGAATTCCACGACCTGCTGGTGCTTGCACGTGACCTGCTGCGCCGGGACCCGGACGACCAGGTGCGCGCCGCGCTGCGCGATCGCTATCGCGTGCTGCTGCTCGACGAGTTCCAGGACACGGACCCGATCCAGATCGAGCTGGCGGTCCTGCTCGCCAGCGCGCAGGCGGACGCCGGCGAGCGACCGTGGCAGGAGCTGGAGGCCGAACCCGGACGGCTGTTCTTCGTCGGCGACCCCAAGCAGTCCATCTATCGCTTCCGCCGGGCCGACATCGGCCTGTTCCTCGCCGCCCGCGAGCGGTTCGCCGGCGACGAGCCCGTGCGCCTCACGACGAACTTCCGGTCGGCCCCCGGCTTGCTGGGGTGGGTCAACCACGTCTTCGGCGAGCTCATCCGCCCCCAGCCTGGTGCCCAGCCCGAGTACCAGCCGCTGGATGCGGCGCCGGGACGCCACGACGCGCCGCGCGGCCCGGGCGTCGGGCTGCTGGGGATGGAGCCACACCCCGACGATCCGCAGGCCGAGGACCTGCGCGAACGCGAGGCCGACGACGTGGCCGACACGGTGCTGCGGGCGCTCGACCCGTCCAGCCCGTGGCAGGTGCGCGACGGCGAATCGTGGCGGGACGCCCGACCCGGGGACGTCACGATCCTGCTGCCGGCCCGCACGTCGCTGTCCGCGCTGGAACGCGCGCTCGAGCGGCGCCGGATCCCCTACCGCGCCGAGGCCAGCTCGCTGGTCTACGCCACGCGCGAGATCCGTGACCTGCTGACCGCCCTGCGGGCCCTGGGCGATCCGACCGACCAGCTGTCGCTGGTCGCGGCGCTGCGCTCGCCGCTGTTCGGCTGCGGCGACGACGACCTGGTGACCTGGACCCGCCAGCATGGCGGCCGGCTCGACCTCGGCCGCCGTCTGCCCGACGACGCCCCACCGGACCACCCGGTCGCCGTGGCCCTCACGCTGCTGCGCCGACTGGCCGACGAGGCGGTGTGGGCGACCCCCAGCGAACTGCTCGACCGGCTCGCCCGCGAGCGACGCCTGTTCGAGCTCGGGCACGTGCTCGGCCACCCTCAGGACCTGTGGCGACGGCTGCGGTTCGTCATCGACCAGGCCCGCGCGTGGTCGGAGACCGAGGGCGGCACGCTGCGCCAGTACCTCGCCTGGGCCCGGCTGCAGGCCTCCGAGTCCGCCCGTGTGTCGGAGACCGTCCTGCCGGAGACCGACGAGGACGCCGTCCGGCTCATGACGATCCACGCCTCCAAGGGGCTGCAGTTCCCCATCACGATCCTCAGCGGCACCACCACCCGCCCGCAGACGCGCCGCGACCGGGTCGGGGTCGCCTGGCCGCCGCACGGACCGGTCGCCCTCAAGGTCGGCTCCGACGTGGCCACCGAGGAGTACGAGGCGTTCAAGCCGATCGACGAGCAGCTCAGCTACCACGAGCGGCTGCGGCTGCTGTACGTCGCCTGCACCCGCGCCCAGGACCACCTCGTGGTGTCGTTGCACCGGCCCGCGAAGCCACCGAAGGACCGTCCCAGCGCCAGCAACGCGCAACTGCTCGCCGAGGCGACTGCGGGTGCCCCCACCGCCGTCGCGCTCACGCAGCCGCCGTCGCTGCGCCATCTGCCCCCACCGGCAGCAGGTGACGGTGCCGTCACGCCGGTCCCCGACCTCGCCACCTGGCGGGCGCAGCGCGACGCCTCCCTGAAGGCCAGCAGCCGCCCGCGCAGCGTCGGCGCCTCGGGCGTCGAGGCGCTCGCGGTACCGGCCGGCGACGAGGTGGAGGCCGGGCTGCAGAAGGGCCCCCGAGACCTCGACCTGCCGGCCTGGAACAAGGGCCGCTACGGCACGGCCGTCGGTCGCGCCGTGCACGCCGTACTGCAGACCGTCGACCTGGCCACCGGCGCGGGTCTGGAGGCGGCCGCCCGGGCACAGGTCGCGGCCGAGGGCGTGGAGGACCGCCTCGACGACGTGGTCGCCCTCGCCCGCGCCGCACTCGGCAGCGCTTCGATCCGCGAGGCCGCCCAGCGGCCACGCTGGCGCGAGACCTACGTCGCCACCACGGTCGGTGACACGACCCTGGAGGGTTACCTCGACCTGCTCTACCGCGACGCCGACGGGGGCCTGGTCGTGGTCGACCACAAGACCGCCAGCAGCGCCCGCGACCTCGACCAACGGCTCGAGCGCTACCGGTGGCAGGGCGGCGCCTACGCGCTGGCGGTCGAGCGCGCCGTCGGCGAGCCGGTGCGTCGCGTGGTGTTCCTGTTCCTGACGCCCGAGGGCGCCATCGAACGCGAGCTCGACGACGTGCCGGCCGCCGCGGCCGCCGTCGCCCGGGTCCTCGAGGAGGCCGCCACCGCGGTGTGATCTGCGACGCGGTGGCCCGGTGGGCAGCAACTCCGGCGGCCGGCCCGGCGCCGGCCCGCCGGGACGCGCGCAGGGCGGCCGCCCCGGCGGCGCGCGCTACCGTGGGCGCGGGTCCGGCGCGTGCGACGAAGGCGGGGTGAGGCGTGGAGGGACGACCGACCGCCGCCCCACGCCCCGGCGACCCACGCAGCCGCGGGCCGCGCCCGGCCGGCGGCTGGCGTGACGGGCTGTGGCTCGGCCTGGCCGTCGGCCTGGCCGGCATCACCGCATTCCAGTTCGTGCGCCTGGCGTGGGTGGCGCTCACGGGCGAGTTGGCCGTCAGCAGTGGCGGCCTCGTCCTCGCCTTCCTCATCACCGTCGTGTGGCTGCTGACGATCTACTGGTTGGTCGCCGGCGCCTGGCGTCGCAGCGTGTGGGGCTGCCCGTTCGAGCACACCGCCGACACGGCCGCCGAACGGCGCTGCCCGCGGCACCGCATGATCGAGGATCCGCCGGAGCCGTGAGCGGGCCCGGTTGCCCGACCCCGGGCGGCGCTGGTACCTTGCCCGCTCGGCCCGCACCGGTCGTGGTCCTGCTGCGCCGGTTCGCACGTCCGCCACGTCAAACCTTCGAAGGCGAGCGCGAACCACCGAGCGCGCGGCTGCGCCGACCCGCACGAGAACGAGACGAGCCCTCCGCCATGGCCAACATCAAGTCCCAGATCAAGCGCAACCGCCAGAACGAGGCGCGCCACCAGCGCAACAAGGCGGTCCGTTCGCGGCTGAAGACCTTCACCAAGAAGTTCCAGACCGCCGTCGAGGCCGGCGACAAGCCCGCGGCCGAGGCGGCGTTCGCCGACGCCTCGCGTGCGCTGGACAAGGCCGCCAGCAAGGGCGTCATCCACCGCAACAACGCCGCCAACCGCAAGTCCGGTATGGCCAAGCGCCTCCAGAACATCTGACGCGCCGCCCTCGCGGCCGCGACAGCACAGAAGGCGCCCCTACGGGGGCGCCTTTTCCGTGTCTGCGGGCGACGGCGCGACCACCGGCTCGGTGGCCTCAACAGCGGGTGTGGCGACGCGCTGACCGTCCCCGCCCGCCACGTCCTCGCCGTCGGATGAGAAGCCACCACCCGACCCGATCCCCTGCCGGTCGGCGTGTCGGGCCGCCTGCTGTTCGGCCTCCAACGCGAACGAGCCCGCGACGGTCTCGTCGAGCAGCCGGCGCTGGCGTCGCAGCGGCGGATGGCGGTCCTCGGGCAGGTACGCGAGCAGGTCCTCGAGCGCGGCCTGGAGTCGGCGGACGACCTGCAGCGAGTCGCGCGCGTCGTGTCGGATCTCCTCGAAGGCGAGCGCGACGTAGAGGTCCCAGGTCGGCTGCGGTACGCACAGGCGAGGGGTGCCGCCCGTGTCGGCGTGCCACCCGGTCGGGAAGGAGCGTGAACCCAACAGCCGCAGCAGGTCGTGGAGCTCGTCGACCACCTGGGTGGCCGTGGTGGGATCGTTGACGCTGGGTGACAGCGAGCGCGCGGCGATGTCGATCAGCAGCCGGAACCCGAACGGCACGTCCTGGGTGATGGAGCGCTCGGCGTCGATCACCACGGTGTCCAGTAGCCGATCGCGGTCGACCCGGTGGTCGCCGTACACCTCGAACAGGCGCCCGTCCGTGGGGATGAAGTCCCCCACGGCGGGGACCATGACGACCAGCACGTCGCTGCGCTCGGCCGTCTCCAGCAGCTTCCCGACGTCGATCTCCAGCACGACGCCGTTGTGCGGCGCCAGGACCACGTCGTCGGCGTCGCGGTCCGGGACCTCGGCGTGGACGGCCGCCGGCGCCTCCGTCGCGTCGCGATAACCCTGCAGGATCTCCTGGCGGGTCTCGTCGCCGATGCGGTTGATGATCGACGTCACCCGGGCCTCGTGCAGGATGTGGTCGACGTACGAGATGAACATGCCGAGGCTGAGGACCGCGAGCACGAACGCGACGCTGACCGAGACGCTGGTGACGCTGTTGGCCTCGAAGTCGTCGTAGGTGAGCGCGAACTGCTGGAGGATGACCAGCGCGTAGGTGAACGTCGTGACGAACGTGCCCAGGGTCAGGTGGCTGTGCGCGTCCTGCAGGAAGGTCCGCACGGCCCGCGGCGAGAGCGCCTGGGTGGCCAGCTGGATGACGACGGCCACGACCGTGAGCACCAACGCCGTCAGCGTGGCGATGGACGTGGCGATCAGCGACAGGATCGTCCGGGCCGTGTCGGGCTGACCGTTGAAGAACGGGAACGGCGCCCCGTTGGTGATGACGACGTTGTCCACGGTCAGCGTGACCGCGGCGAGCACCAACGCCGCGGCGGCGCCCACGCTCGGGACGACCCACAGCCGCGAGCGGCGGTACCAACGGAAGGCCTGCAGGTACCTCGAGGGGTGCGGTCGCTCCATGCCGGCTCCCCGACGTCGCTCCGAGGCTACGACCGCACGCCGACGGGCCGTCCTGTCCGCGGGGCCCCGGTCGCAGCCGGCCGGACACGCGTCGGCCGTCCGGCGCACGAGACGGGAGGGAGGGGGCCGTTGACGCGTTGCCGGCCCTCGGCGCCGCCGATCAGCGGTCCGGCCACTCCCCCTCGTTGGTGAACCGGACCTTGCGCATCACCTGGCGGGCCTCGTCGCGGGCCTGCTCGATGGTGGTCTCGGCGGCGATCAGCTCCTCCAGGCGCTGGTACAGCGGCGTGCCGAGGACCCACGGGATGCGCGGCTCGACCGCCGTGCGCTGCTGCGCGGTGAGCTCGGCCTGCTGGAACCGCTCGGCCAGCGCGTCGCTGTTGCGCTCCAGCCAGCCGAGCAGGTTGCGCCGGTGGGTGGGGGTCAGCTCCTCCAGCGGCCGGCTGACCCCGGACGCGGACGTCCAGATGCGCCGCTGCAGCAGCACCGCCAGATCGAGGTGCGACGCGGACCGCCCGCCGTCCGAGCGTCGGTGCTGCAGCAGGGCGCGTACGCGCTGGTGCAGCGGCGCGACGTCGTCGAGCGCGACCTCCCCGGCGCGCAGGCGCTCGAGCACCGTCTCGTCGTCCGGCGCGAAGGCCGCCTCATAGCTCGAACGATGGGTGTAGAGCTGCCGGGCGATCTCGCGCAGGGTGCGGCCGTCGGCGTCGGCCAGGGCCACGACACGACCGTCCGTGAGCGTCACCTCGCGGTCCTGGTTGACGTCGTCGGGGTCGAGCGTGATCCGCGCCACTTCCCTGCCTCGTCGAGCCGGCGGCACAGCAGACCGGGCAACCCTACGTCCAGCCCGGGGCCACACCGCGCACGGCCCGTCCGCTCGGTCCACCGGATGGGGTCTGCGGGGTCCTAGCATCGGCGGTAGGCAGCCAGCGACCTCGAGGCAGACGTGGCGGACGCGACTTCTGTACGCGACGAGCAACCCCCGGATCCGACGAGCACCGCGAGCCACGAACGTGTGCTCACGGCGCTGGCGGACCTGCCGCACGACCGGCCCGAGGTGCTCGCGGAGTTCGCCCGGGCGGCGCTGCGACGGGTTCCGCCCACGATGTTGCGGGGCGCCGACGCGCCGGCGGCAGCACGGCGGATCCTCGAGGCGTTCGAGGCGATCGACCGGCGCAGCGACGGCGAGATCAACATCTCGCTGCGGGTCCCGCCGACCGGCCTGGACGGCCGGCCGGCGCTGACGTCGGTCGTCGAGGTGGCGTCGGAGGACCGGCCGTTCCTGCTGTCGACGGTGACCGACGAACTCGAACGCCAGGGCTACCGGGTCGTGCGGTCGCTGCACCCGATCGTCGGGGTCGAACGCGACGAGGACGGCCGCGTCGCCCGGATCGTGCCCGCCCGCACCGCCGAGCACCGCGAGTCGCTGCTGCACCTCGAGCTCGGCGAACGCATCTCCGAGTCGGCCGCCGCGGAGCTGTGCCAGCAGCTGCGACGGCTCGTCGACGACGTGATGATCGCCACGGGTGACTTCGACGCGATGTGCGCCCGCATCCGCGAGGTGGCGCAGGCGCTGCAGAACGGCCGCTGGTCCCACGCACCCGAGGACGAGCAGGCCGAGGTCGCCGCGCTGCTGGACTGGCTGCTGGACGAGAACCTCGTGTTGCTGGGCATCCGCGAGTACGACCTCGGCGAGGAGGACGGCCGTCGCGTCGCCGCCGTCGTGCCCGGCAGCGGGCTCGGCCTGCTGCGTGACGAGTCGTCGTCGCGGTTCAGCGAGCCCGTGCCGATCGACACGCTGCCCGCTCACGAGCGCGAGCACCTCGAACGCCCGCACCTGCTGACCGTCACCCGCACCAACCGGCTGTCGACCGTGCAGCGACGCGTGCGCATGGAGTACTTCGGGCTCTCGCGCGTGGACGAGGACGGCCGCGTCGTCGGCGAGTTCCGCATCCTCGGGCTGTTCACCCGCAAGGGCTACACCGAGCCGGCCCGCAGCACCCCCGTGCTGCGCGACAAGCTGCGCCGGATCCTCGAGACCGAGGACGTGGTGGCCGGCTCGCACGACGAGGTGATGCTGCTCTCGCTGTTCCAGGCCCTGCCCAAGGACGAGCTGTTCCAGTCCTCGACGGAAACGCTGCACCGCACGCTGGTCGGGCTGCTGCACGCCGAGGAGCACCGCGAGATCCGGACCCTCGCGCGCGTCGACCACCACACGCGCACCGTGTCAGTCCTGGTGGCGGTGCCACGCGACGTGTACTCGCCGCAGTTGCGCGAGCGGCTGCAGGTGCTGCTGACACGCACCTACGGCACCGCCAAGATCGACGTGGAGGTGTCCCTCGGCGACCGCAACGAGGCGCTCGCCCGCTTCCTGCTGCAACTCGACGGCGAGGTCCCCGAGGTCTCGCTCGCCAGCCTTCAGAACGACGTCCGCAAGCTGGCCCGCTCGTGGCTGGACGAGTTGACCGTGAAGCTGCGCACCCTCCTCGACGAGGGCGAGGCACAGCGACTGACCAGCACGGTCGGCACCCGGCTGCCGCGGGCCTACCGCGACACCGTCGACACCGACGTGGCCGTGCAAGACGTGGTGCTGCTCGACGAGGTGCTGCGCAGCGAGCACGGCCTGCTGGTGCGCCTGCAGGCCGGCGACGACTCGCTGCTGCGCCTGAAGGCCGCCAAGCTCGGACCCCCGCTGGAGCTGTCCGGCTTCCTGCCCATCCTGGAGAGCCTCGGGCTGATCGTCACCGAGGAGGTCCCGCACGCGCTCGAACGCCACGGCGACGAGCCCAAGGTCCAGCTGCACGACTTCGGCGTGCGCACCGACGACCTCGACGTGGTCGCCGACGGACCGCGGCTGGCCGACGCCGTCCTGGCGGCCTGGCGTGGTCACTTCCAGGTGGACTCGCTCAACCGGCTGGTGCTGTGCGCCCAGATGCCGTGGCGCGACGTGTCGCTGCTGCGGGCCTACCGCCGCTACCGACGCCAGGTCGGCACGGCCTACACGCCCGAGTACCAGAACGACGCGCTGGTCGCCCATCCGGAGGTGGCCCGGGCACTCGTCGACCACTTCCACACCCGTTTCGACCCGCACCGCAACGCCGGCGAACAGGAGCTCGAGGCGTCGCGGCAGCGGGTCATCGAGGCCTGCGACCGGCTCGACCGACTCGATCACGACCGCATCCTGCGCGGCTTCCTCGACCTCATCGACGCCACCCTGCGCACCAACGCGTTCCGTGAGGACGCCCGCGCCGACGGTTCGCGCGAGCCGTACTTCGCCTTCAAGATGGACCCGACCCGGGTGCCGGGCATGCCGGCGCCGGTCCCCTACCGCGAGATCTTCGTCCACTCCCCCCGCGTCGAGGGCGTGCACCTGCGCGGCGGCCGCGTCGCCCGCGGGGGGCTGCGCTGGTCGGACCGCAAGGACGACGTGCGCACCGAGGTGCTCGACCTCGTCAAGGCGCAGATCCTGAAGAACGCGCTGATCGTGCCCACCGGCGCGAAGGGCGGGTTCGTGCTCATGCGCGAGCCGCAGGACCCCGACGCGCGCCGGGACGAGGTCCGCCGTCAGTACGTCACCTTCGTGCGCGGCCTCCTCGACGTCACCGACGACCTCGAGGGCGACGAGGTGGTCCCGCCGGCCGACGTCGTGCGACGCGACGGCGACGACCACTACCTCGTCGTCGCCGCCGACCGCGGCACCGCGACGTTCTCGGACACCGCGAACCTGCTCTCACGCCGCTACGGGTTCTGGCTCGACGACGCCTTCGCCTCCGGCGGCTCCAACGGCTACGACCACAAGGCCCTGGGCGTGACCGCCCGCGGCGCGTGGGTGGCCGTGCAGCGCCACTTCCGTGAGCTCGGTATGGACGTGCAGACCGAACCGATCACGGTGGTCGGCATCGGTGACATGTCGGGTGACGTGTTCGGCAACGGCCTGCTGCGCTCGCGGACCGTCAAGCTGGTGGCCGCCTTCGACCACCGCCACGTCTTCCTCGACCCCGACCCCGACCCGGAAGTCGCCTTCGAGGAGCGCCGGCGGCTGTTCGAGCTACCGGGCAGCAGCTGGGACGACTACGACCGCGACAAGCTGTCGCCCGGTGGCGGGATCCACCCGCGCACCGTCCGGTCGATCCCACTGTCGGAAGAGGTCCGCGAGGCGCTGCGGGTCGACGCCGAGGAGCTGACGCCGCCCGAACTGATCCGCGCCATCCTCGGCGCGCCCGTCGACCTGCTGTTCGCCGGCGGGATCGGCACCTACGTCAAGGCCTCGTCCGAGCGGCACGACCAGGTCGGCGACCGCACCAACGACGAGGTCCGCATCGACGCCACCGGCCTGCGGGCCCGCGTGTTCGCCGAGGGAGCCAACCTCGCCATCACCCAGCGGGGCCGCATCGAGTACGCCCGCCACGGCGGCCGGATCAACCAGGACGCGATCGACAACGCCGCCGGTGTGTCGACCTCGGACCACGAGGTGAACCTCAAGATCCTGCTGACGCTGGCCGTCGAGGAGGGTCGCCTCGGTCAGGACGAGCGCGACAAGCTGCTCGCCGATCTGGCCGACGACGTCGTCGCCGACGTCATGCGCGACGTCGACCGGCAGACCGCCGCGCTGTCCCAGGAGCTGGCCCGCAGCCCCGACAGCCTCGACGCCTACGAGCAGTTCATGCGGCGGCTGGAGGCCAACACCGAGTTCGACCGCGAGGTGCAGATCCTCCCCGACACCGAGGAGCTGACCGCACGGGGCGAGTCGCGCGCCGGGCTGGTCCGACCCGAGCTCGCGACGCTGCTGGCCTGGGCGAAGCGCGAGATCAAGGAGGCGCTGCTGGCCTCCGCCGTGCCCGACGAGGACCTGCTGCAGCCGCTGCTGGCCGACTACTTCCCCGACGCCGTGTCCGAGCGGTTCGCCGACCTGCTGCCCCGCCACCGGCTGCGCCGCGAACTGATCGCCACGATGGCGGCCAACGACATCGTCGACCGCATGGGCGTCACGTTCCCCACGTCGCTCTCCGACCAGGCCGGCGTGCCGCTCACCGAGGTCGTGCTGGCGTACTTCGTCGCCCGCGAGGTGGTGCGCGCCGCCCACTGGTGGGACCTGCTCGAGCAGGCGCAGTCGCTGCACGACCCGCAACGGGCGCTCGAACTCGAACAGATCGTCGACCGGTTGGTCGCCCGCGTCGCCTCGACCGTGCTGCTCGACCCGCTGCTGCGCACGCCGACGTCGCTGCTGGAACGCGACCGTCCGGTCGCCGACGAACTGCTCGACAACATGCTCGACCTCGGCACGCCGTCACAACGGCGGGCGCGCGTGGCCCACGCCCGCTGGCTCGTCGACGACCTCGTCGACCCGGAACTCGCCCGCTTCCTGGCCTGTGCCGGCGACCTCGCCATGATCCCCGACGTCGCCTACGTGCTCTCGCGCGCGGCCGGCAAGCGCAACCCGTCGGACGTGGCCGACGCGTTCCTCCGGCTGGGCGAGACGCTGCACGTCGACCGCATCGAACAGGCGCTGGAACGGGCCGCGGTGCACACGCCGTGGGCACGCCGCCAGCGCGGCGGGCTCGCCAACGACATGCGCCGTCTGCGCCGCGAGGCCACGCTCACCGCCCTCGAACGGTTCCCGGACGACCCCGAGTCCGAGGCCGTGCAGCAGTTCCTGGTGGAGCGGCCCAGCGCCCTCGAACGCATCCGGACCGTGGTCAAGCAGGCCGACGGGCAGGAGAGCCTCGACGCCATCGCCGTGGCGGTGCGGACCATCCGCGACGCCATCGAGCGCGGCGCCTGACCCGCTCGCCCTGTGGGCGGCCCGCTCCGGGTGGGCGGCCCACCTGCGCAGGGGGCGTTCCGCCCCGGGGCGCAGCCGCTCGGCCGTTGGCGCGGGGGCCGTCCGCTGCGGGCGTGCGGGCCGCCTGCGCAGGGGGCGTTCCGCCCCGACACACGCTCCACTCGCCGACGTCGCTTCGCTCGTCGTCAGCCCCTGCTACGGCGACCCCCACGCCCTCCGCTCCCAAGACTCCACAATTGGCCCGAGGTGCGGTTCGCTGCGCGCGTCGTCAGCCCCTGCTGCGGCCGCCCACCCACTCTCCGCTCGGTCCTCCCGGGGCTCGATGGGCCGGTGCGCTTCGCTCGTCGGGGGGTGGGTTCAGGTGGGGGCGAGGGGGTTCCAGGGGCGGCCTACTTCTCGGGGGGTGGCCACCTCGAGGATGGCCAGTTCGAGGAGGAGGTGGTCGGGGAGGTCGGCGCCCTTGAGGTCGACGTCGAGCTGTGCCAGGCGGTCGTGGCACCAGGCCAGCTCGCCCGGGTTGAAGGCTGCGGCGAGGCCCTGCAGGCGGCGGTGCTGGCCAGGCGACACGCCGGCCTCCTTCGGCGCCGCGCCGCTTCGGACCAGCAGGAGCTGGCGCATGCGGAAGGTCAGCGCGCCGAGGATGGCCAGCGGCGCCTCGCCGGCCTCCAGCGAACCGCGGACCGCGACCAGTGCGCCGGCCGGGTCGCGTTCGGCCACGGCGTCGGCGATGGCGAAGCCGGACCGGCGCCCGTGTCCCTCGACGGCCGACTCGACGTGCTCGGCGGTCAGGGTGGCCACACCGGCGTGGGTGGCGCACACCGAGCCGACCTTGGACGCGATCGTGCCCGGGTCGTTGCCGGCGTGGGCCAGCAGCGCGGCGATCGCGGTGGCGTCCGCCTTGCGCTTCAGCCGGCGGAACTCCTCGCCGGCCAGACGCTGCCAGCCCCGGTCGTCCCAGTCCGGCGGGGTCTTCACGTCGATCCGCTGCCCGTGCTCCTTGGCGAGCTTGGCGATCTTCTGGATCTTGCCGACGCCGCGGGCGACGACGACCAGCACCGCCTCGTCGGTCGGGGACGCGACGTAGGCCTCCACCTCGGCCTTCAGGTCGCCCGACAGGTTCTCCGCCCCGCGCACCACGACGCAGGTGCGCCCGCCGAACAACGAGGCGGTGCGCAGTTCCGGCAGGTGGTCGGTCTCCTGCACGTCGCACGTCTCGACCGTGAGCTCCGGATCCTGCGCGCGCAGGTCGGCGAGGGCACGTTCGAGCTCGCGGTGCAACAGCAGGTCGTCGTCGCCGACGAGGAGCAGCACGGGAGTCATGCGGGGAGCCTATCGACGGCCGGTGACCCGCCCCGTCCGCCTCCCGCACCGCCCGCCGCGGGGCCGGGACGCCGACGCGGACCGTGCCGTGCAGATCGGTGCGATGCACCTCGGTGCCCAGGTCGTCGAGCACCCGCAGCGTGCTCGGTGCCGGATGGCCGTAGGTGTTGTCGGCGCCGACGCCGATGACGGCCACCTGCGGGGCGACCGCGGCCAGGAACGCCGGGTCCGTGGTCGCGGCACCGTGGTGCGGGACCGCCATCAGCTCCGCGGCGAGCGGGTCCGGGCGCGGGTCGTCCGCGGCACGGGCGAGCAGGTCGGCCTGGGCGGCCAGCTCCGCGTCGCCGGCGAAGAGCACGCGCCGGTCGTGCCAGGTCACACGGATCACGATGGAGCCGTCGTTCAACTCACTGGGCGACCAGCGGTAGGGGCGGCCCGCGTCCGGACCCAGCACCTCGACGTCGAGGTCGCCGACCACCACCCGGTCGCCGGTCACGGGACCGCGGACGGGCACGTCGCGGTCGGCGGCCACCTCGAACAGGTCGTCGAGGATGGGCGACTCCGTGCCGAAGGTCCGCAACCACACGGCGCCGACCTGCACCGAGCGCAGCACCTCGGGCCCGCCGCCGACGTGGTCGGCGTGTGGGTGGGTCACGACCAGCAGGTCCAGGCGCCGACGGCCGTTGGCGCGCAGCCATCGTGCCGCCCGGTCGTCCTCGCCCGCGTCGACCAGCACGCGGGCCTGCGGTGACTCCACCAGGAACGCGTCGCCCTGCCCGACGTCGATCGCCGTGACCGTCAGCCCCGAAGGCGAACGGGCCCCGACGGCCAGCGGGGCGAACGAGGCCAGCACCAGCACCGCGGCCGTCGCGGCGGCCAGGCGTGCCGGCGGGCGGCGAGCCGGAGCCAGCAGCGCGAGACAGGCGAGGACCAGCGCGGCGACGGTCACCGGCCGGCCCACGTCGGCGACCCCACCGCGCCCGGCGAACCCGTGGGCCGCCAGGAGCACGATCCGGGCCGGCCAGCCGGCGAGGGCGAACAGCCAGGTGCCGGCCTCGAGGTGGACGGCCGCGACCACGGCCGCCACGAACCCGATCGAGGCAGCCACCGCGGCTGCCGGCACGGCGACGAGGTTCGCCGGCACCGACGCGAGCGGCACCTCCCCGAAGCTCGCCAGCAGTAGCGGGACGACGGCGATCTGCGCGCCGAGCGTCACCGCCAGGACGTCGGCGACACGCGCCGGCAGGCGGTGCAGGCGCGGCCGCACCGCCGGGGCGATCACCAGCACGCCGGCGGTCGCGGTGGCCGACAGCAGCAGGCCGAGCGACCCGGCCAGGCGCGGGTCGAGCAGGACGAGCAGCAGCACGGCCGCAGCCAGCGCATGCCGCGCGTCGCGGGCGTGGCCGCGCGCGCCGGCCAGCAGCACCACACCGGCCATCGTTCCCGCGCGCAGGACCGAGGGCTCGAAGCGGGTCAGGAACGCGAACCACACCAGCGTGCCCGCCAACACGCCCCGGCGTGCCGCGGCCGGCAGCCGCAATACCAGGCACAGGCCGTACACGCCCGCGGTGACCAGCGCGACGTGCGTGCCCGACACGGCCGTCAGGTGCGTCAGCGAGGTCGCCTGCATCGCCGTGCGCTCGGCCTCCGGCAACGTGCGGGTGTCGCCGGTGGCCAGGCCGGCCAGCAGCCCGCCGACCGGGGGCGGGTTGCGGGCACGAGCGGCCTGGCGGACGCGGTCGCGCACGTGCTCGCTCGCACGTGCGGGCCCGCCGGGCTGGCCGGCGTCGGTCCAGTTGCGCAGGTCGAGCGCGACCGTGACGTGCTGTTGCGCGAGCCAGCGCCCGTAGCCGCCGTCGGGCAGCGGTCGCGCGGTCGCCGAGGCCGTGAACCGTTGCCCCAACGGCGGCGGGTCGTCGACCTCCAGCGTGGTCGCCGCCCGCTCGCGTGTGGCCTGGCCGTCGACCGCCTCGATCCGCACGACCGCGTGCCAGCCGGTCGCAATCGGACGCGGCTCGCGCACGACCGTGCCGGCGACCGTGACCGCACCGCCATGGTCGGCGACGTGCGGGAGCAGCCCCCAGCCGGTCGTCGCGTCGCGCGCCAGGATGCCGGCCGCCCCGACCGCGGTCGCGGCCAGCAGCAGCCACGCCCCCACCACCGGTGCCGCGGGCGCCAGACGGGACGCCGACGCGGGGCTTCGGCACCTCGCCACACCGACGGCGACCGCCACCACGGCGACCGACGCGACGACGACGGCGGTCAGCAGCGGCCGTTCGAGGCGGTCCGCCGCGAGCGATCCCGCCCCGGAACCGGCCACCACGGCCGCCGCCCACAGCGGCAGCGGCCCGAGCACCGACCCGAGCGGCGGGCGATCCCACCCCCCGTCGTCGGCGGTCACGACACCGTGACCAGGTCGGCCAGCTGCTGGAAGGTCTTCTCGCCGATCCCGGGGACCTCGCGCAGGTCGCCGGGCACCTGGAACGGGCCGTGCTCCTCGCGGTGCCGGACGATCGCGGCCGACTTGCTCGGACCGATGCCGGGCAGCCGCTGGAGCTCCTCCTCGCCGGCACGGTTGAGGTCGATCGGTGCGTCACCGCCCCCCGCCGCCCCCGCCGCCGCGTCGCCGCCCGATCCCGGCGCGCCGCCCGTCGGGGGCGGTGGATCCTCGCCCTCACGCGGCAGGTGGACGTGCTCGCCATCCTCCAGCAGACGCGCGAGGTTGAGGTGGTCGAGCCGGGCGTCGTCGGTGGCACCGCCCGCTGCGGCGATCGCGTCCGCCACCCGCGCTCCGCCATCGAGGGTCACGACCCCTGGTGTCGACACGGCACCGGTGACGTGGACCACGAGGCTCGCGGGTGCCGACGTGCCGCCGGTTCCGTCGGCCCCGACCCCTGCCTCGGCCGACCCCGCGGCCGGCGGTTCCGACAGACCCGGATCGCCGGCGACGCCGCCGGCGTCCCGTGGGTGAGCGTGGTGGTGCTCGTGCGGGTCCGGTGCCGCACCGTCCACCTCGGCGCCGTCGTGGACGTCACCGATCAGGCCTGCCGCGTCGCCTGGTGTCGCGCCCGGGCGCTGCGCGGCCTGGACCACGAACAGGCCGGTGGCCACCAGCGCGCCGAGGAGCAGCAGCGCCACACCGGCCGCTTCGGCCGGGGTCGCCTGGAGCCAGGTCAGCGCCCGTTGGCGCAGCGGGATCGGGTCGGCGTCGTCCATGGCGACAGCCTGCCGGGCCTCGGCGCCGGTCCCCGATCGCGTTCCCTGCCGCTTGTGGACGACGTCGCCGACGGCGTCGCGGGCGACGGGCGGCTGGAGCTCCTCGAGGAAGCGTTCGGCCCGTTCCGCGAGCCCGTCGACGACCGTGCCGACCGAGCGAACCAGGTCACGGCCGTCGGCCTTTCCCTGGACGATCCAGACCTACCGGTCCTCCTCGGCGACCTCGGTGACGCCCGGAACCGCCGCCAGTGCCGCTTCGACGCCCTGCCGCAACTCGTCCTCGAGCGGGTCGTCACGCCGGAACTCCGCAACCGCGACACCGACCTGCCAGGTCCAGGGCCCGGCGTCGTAGCGGATCGCCTCGACGGCACGGAGGTCGTCATCGTCCACCAGCCGCTTCAGGCGTCGGCGCGCGGCACCACGGCGATCCCGACGGCCCCCGGACCCACGTGGGCGCCGACGATGGGGCCCATGTGCGTCTCCAGCCGCTCGCCGACCTCCAGCCGCCCTTCGAGCCGTGACCACAGTGACGCGGCCCGCTCGGCGGCGACGGCGTGGGCGACCACCACGTCCACCTCGCGGCCCGCAGCGTGCTCCACCGCCATCTCCGCGACCCGGTCCAACGCCCGCTGCCAGGTCCGGGTGCGTTCGCGTACCTCGACGCGCCCCTCGACGACCTGCAGGACCGGCTTCACCCGCAGCACGCTGCCGACGGCGGCCTGCGCGCCGGTGAGGCGACCGCCGCGCTTGAGGTGGGACAGATCGTCCACCACGAGCAGGCTCAGCGACCGGTCGCGCACGGCCTCGGCGACCTCCACCACCTCGGCAACCGTGCCGCCGGCCTCGGCGACACGGTGGGCACGAAGGGCCGCGAGACCCAGCGCGCCACCGACCAGTTGCGTGTCGACCACTTCGACGGGCAGGCCGGCCCGGCCGGCGCGGTGCCGGGCCAGGTCGACGGTGCCCGACAGCGCGGCGGACACGTGTAGGGACACGACGGCGTCGTGGCCGTCGTCCACGCAGTCGGCGTAGGCCTCCTCGAACCAGGCCGGTGCGGGCTGCGACGTGGTCGGCAGCCGCGACGTCGCGGCGAGGCGGTCGTAGAAGGCCTCGTTGGAGATGGTGACGCCGGAGATGAGCGTCTCGTCGCCGAACGTCACCGACAGCGGCACGACCCGGATGCCGAGGCGCTCGACGAGGTCCGCCGGCAGGTCGCAGGTCGAGTCGGTCACCACCGCGACACCGCGTCCCACCGCCCACTCCCTCGCCGGGCGCGGCAGCCTAACGGTCCCTCGGCACCGCGCACCGCAGGTCACGGGGTCGAGGGCTGGGCCGTCGCGGTCGAGGGCGGCGTGCCCGGGGCGACGACGTGGTCGAGGACGAGGTCGCCGACGTCGTCGGGCCGCTCGAGGTGCAGGAAGTGGCCGACGCCGTCGAGGATCACCACGCGCGAGGCGGGGTGCGGCAGCCGTCCGATGCTGCGCTCGGCCCAGACCACGCCGATGCAGCCGTCGTCACGGCCGTGCAGCATCAGGTGCGGCTGTGGCGGCAGGGGGACCCGGTGTGAGAGGGCCCGGCCGGACAGCACCGCCGGGACGAACCCGCGGTAGTACGCGAGCACCGCCCGTGGGGCGCCGGGGCTGCGCAGGACCGCCCGCAACGGCGCCAGGTCGTCCTCGGTCGGCACGTAGTCCGGCGACCAGCGTCGCCACAACCGCACGAACCCGGCGGCGTCCGCTGAGGCCATGCGGTGCTCGGCCCCCGGCAGCAGCGCCGCGAGCGCGTAGCGCGAGCGCACCACCTGCGGGCCGTCACCGGCGGCCCCCAGCAGCACCCGCTCCGGTGGGACCGCCAGCGTCACCAGCCGGCGCCACCGTTCGGGCGCGGCCGCCGCGGCCCGCATGCCGGCGATGGCGCCCCAGTCGTGTCCGATCAGCACCGCGTCGCGGCCGCCCCCGAGCGCCCGGTGCAGGGCGTTGACGTCGGCGGCCAGCGTGTCGGGCTCGACCCGTACCCGGTCGGGCACCCCGGTCGGTGGATAGCCCCGCGCCCACGGCGCCACCGCGTGGAAGCCCGCCTCGGCCAGTCGCGGCAGCAGGTGGCGCCAAGTCGCCGGCGTGTCCGGGAAGCCGTGCAGGCACAGCGCCAGGGGGCCGTCCGGCGGCCCCGCCTCGACGTAGGCGAACGTCAGACCGTTGGCCCGTGTGAACCGCGCTGCCACCTCGACGTCGCCTCCTCGTCCGATCCGCGACCACCTCGACGCACACGCGCGGCACATGGGTCGTCACACGAAAGCTACCGGCGCGGCCGCGACCGACCGGACGGAAGTCGGCGTCCAGGCTCGCCGTCGGACCCGCACCCTCGGTGACTCACGCCCGACTGATGCACGAGCCACCCGCACGCCCCGAACGCCCATCGACGCCCCGCGGAAAGGACGCCTCCGGTGGCGAACTACGGCTTCACCCTCTTCTCCGAACTCAACGGCCCCAAGGAGATGGTCGAACAGGCCGTCGCCGCCGAACGGGCCGGCGGTGTCGACTTCCTCGGCATGTCCGACCACTTCCACCCGTGGCTCAGCCGCCACACGGACAGCCCGTTCGCCTGGACCGCGCTGGGGGCCGTCGCGACGGCCACCGAACGGCTCGAGATGGTCACCCTCGTGACCTGCCCGTTCCTGCGCTACCACCCCGCGATCATCGCGCAGGCGGCCGCCACCGTGCAGATCCTGGCCGACGGCCGGTTCACGCTGGGGCTCGGTGCCGGCGAGAACCTCTCCGAGCACATCGTCGGCCGGGGCTGGCCGCCCGTCGACGTCCGCCACGAAATGTTCGCCGAGGCGGTCGAGATCATCCGCGAGCTGTGGACCGGCGAGTGGGTGACCTACCACGGCCAGCACCTGACCGCGCAGGACGCCAAGCTGCACACGCTGCCCGAGCAGGCGCCCCGGATCGCGCTGGCCGCCTCCGGACCCCAGTCGATCGAGCTCGCCGTCGAGCACGGCGACGACATCGTGTGCGACTCCCCCGAGCCGGACGTCGTCGAGGGCTTCAAGGCGCAGAAGCCCGAGGGCCGCGCCTACGCCCAGATCCCCGTCGCCTACGACGAGGACTTCGACACCGCCCTGGACGCCGCCCACCACTTCGCGTTCGGCGCCACCGGCTGGAAGGTGATGGCGGAACTGCCCAACATCCCCGGCTTCGACGCCACGGCCGCACTGGTCGACGACGACGCCATCCAGGAGCTGGTCGTGACCGGCAGCGACCCGAAGCCGCTCGTCGACAAGCTCCAGCAGGCGGTGGAGACCGGCTACGACCACATCGCCGTCGTGCAGGTCGGCCCCGAACGCACCGACCGCTTCCAGGACTGGTTCACCCAGAAGGTCCGCCCCGAACTGCCGTAACCGAAACGCGGTGGTGGATCCCGGCCCGCTGCGGGTGCGGTGGTCGATCCCGCCCGCTGCGGGCGCGGTGGTCGCCTGCCACGGTTGCAACCTGACGCCCGCTGCGCATGCGGTGGTCGCCTGCTACGGCTGCGACGTGACGCCCGCTGCGGGTGCGGTGGTCGCCTCCGCAGGGGGCGCTTCGCTCGCTCTCGGTTCGCGCCTGGGGCGCTCCCGAGATAGCCCCTGCTACGGCGACCACCCCACCCTCCGCTCCGGGGTCGGGCCCTGCGCGCCGTCCCGCCCGACGGCGCGGCGGCCGGCTGGTTGCCGGATCCGTCCGGTCGCGTCTGCCGGCAACGGTCGCGCGCGGCTGCCTCGGCATGGCAGCCAGGCGCGACCGTTGCCGAGTGCCGTAACCGCGTGGAGTACGCAGCCGGGGGTACGCGATCCGCATGCGTGCATCCTGACGCGCAGCGATAGCGGGTCGGGATGCACGCATCCGCCCGGCGCCGACCTCCGCCGCCTAGCCCCGGCGGCCGACCGCCGTGCGCCGCACCGCCCCGCGGCGAGCGCCGAGGGAGCGGAGGGGCGGGTGGTCGCCGTAGCAGGGGCTGTGAGCGAGCGAAGCGATGCTCACGAGTGGAGCCGAGTGTCAGGGGCGGAACGCCCCCTGCGCAGGCGACCACCCGACCCGCAGCGGGGACACCGCCGCCACCCGAGTGGCTAGGCGACGACGAGGTTGACGAGCTTGCCGGGAACGACGATCACCTTGCGCACCTCGCCGGTCAGCTGGTCGGCGACGGCGTCGCGGGCGGCGGTCTCCGTCGCGGACTGGTCGGCGTCGGCCGGCACGGTGACGCGGGCGCGGACCTTGCCGTTGACCTGGACGACGATCGTGACCTCGTCCTCGACGAGCAGCGAGGTGTCCGCCTGCGGCCACGACTGGTCGTGGACGGAGTCGCCGTGGCCGAGCCGCCGCCACAGCTCCTCGGTGATGAACGGGCAGATCGGCGCCAGCAGCTTCTGCAGCACCTCGAGCGCGTCGCGGGTCGCGGGCCCGTGCACGCCGTTGCGGGTGGCGTCGAGCACGGCGTTGGTCAGCGTCATCAGCTTGGCGATGGCGGTGTTGTACTTGCGCGCCGCGTAGTCCTCGCTGGCACCGACGATGGCCTCGGCGGTCGCCTTGCGTAGCGCGGCGACGGCGTCGTCCGGGCCGGGTTCGGCCAGCCCCGACTCCTCACGGGCGACGTGCTCCAGGGTGAGGCGCCACACGCGCGAGAGCCACTTGTGCATGCCGCCGGGCGAGACGTCGGCCCAGTCGATGTCGTCCTCGGGCGGCGAGGCGAACAGCATCGTGCCGCGCAGCGTGTCGGCGCCGTAGGTCTCGTAGACCTCGCCCGGCACGACGAGGTTGCCCTTCGACTTGGACATGGCCGCGCCGCCGAGGATGACCTGGCCCTGGCTGAGCAGCGCCTGGAACGGCTCGTCGGCGGCGACCAGCCCACGGTCGCGCATGGCCTTCACGACGAAGCGGGCGTAGAGCAGGTGCAGCACGGCGTGCTCGACCCCGCCGGTGTACTGGTCGATCGGCAGCCACCGGCCGGCCGGCTGCACGGGCCAGGCGAGGTCGTCGCTGCGCGGGTCGAGGTAGCGCAGGAAGTACCACGACGAGTCCACGAACGTGTCCATCGTGTCCGTGTCGCGGACCGCTTCCTCGGAGCCGCACTGCGGGCAGGTGACGTCGTGCTTCCACGTCGGGTGCAGCGCCAGTGGTGAGCCGGCCACCTGGAAGTCGAGGTCGTCGGGCAGCCGGACGGGCAGCTGGTCGTCGGGGACGGCCACCTCGCCGCAGGACGGGCAGTGGATGATCGGGATCGGTGCGCCCCAGGAGCGCTGCCGGGAGATCAGCCAGTCGCGCAGCCGGTAGTTGACGGTCGCCTTGGCGATGCCGCGCTGCTCGAGGTCGGCGGTGATGCGCTGCTTGGTCTCGCGCCAGTCCAGCCCGTCGTACGGGCCGGAGTTGACGGTCACGCCGTCGCCGGCGTACGCCTCGGTCATGTGCGCACCGTCGAGGTCGGTGCCGTCCTCGGGCGCGACGACGACACGCACCTCGAGGTCTTCCTGGCGGGCGAAGTCGAAGTCGCGCTGGTCGTGGGCGGGCACGGCCATGATCGCGCCGGTGCCGTAGTCCATCAGCACGTAGTCGGCGGCGTAGGCGGGAACGTTCTCGCCCGTGGCCGGATTGACCATGTCGAAGTTCAGGCGCAGGCCGCGCTTCTGGCGTCCGGTGCCCTTCTCCGCGGTCCCCTCGAACGAGGCCATGCGCTCGATCTCGGACTTGCGTGAGACCTCGTCCATGAAGGCGCGGTAGTCGGGGTCGTCGCCCATGCGCGCCTCGACCAGCGGGTGCTCGGGCGAGAAGACGAAGTAGGTGGCGCCGTACAGGGTGTCGGGCCGGGTCGTGTAGACGACGACCTCCTCCCCCGGGCCGTCGGCGTCGGCGGTGCGGAAGGTGACCTCGGCGCCCTCGGAGCGACCGATCCAGTTGCGCTGCAGGGTCTTGACCCGCTCCGGCCAGTCCAGCGTCGGCAGCGCGTCCAGCAGTTCGTCCGCGTAGTCGGTGATGCGGAAGAACCACTGGGTCAGCGGCTTGCGGACGACGACGGTGCCGCAACGCTCGCAGGCACCGTCGACGACCTGCTCGTTGGCGAGCACGGTCTGGCAGCCCTCGCACCAGTTGACCGCGGCGGCACGGCGGTAGGCCAGCCCGGCGTCGAACAGCTGCAGGAACAGCCACTGGGTCCAGCGGTAGTACTCCGCGTCGCAGGTGTGCAGCACCCGGTCCCAGTCGAACGAGTAGCCCAGACGCGCGATCGTGGCCCGCTGCTCGGCGATGTTGTCGTAGGTCCACTTGGCGGGGTCGGCGCCGCGGTTGCGGGCGGCGTTCTCCGCCGGCAGCCCGAAGGCGTCCCAGCCGATCGGGTTCAGCACGGTGCGGCCCGTCATGCGCAGGTGCCGCACGAGCGCGTCGTGGATCGAGAAGATCTCCGCGTGCCCCATGTGCAGGTCACCGCTGGGGTACGGGAACATCGTCAGGGCGTAGAAACCTTCGCCGTCCGCGGTCGCGTCGAGCGGCAGCGAGTAGACGCGCTCGTCGTGCCAGCGCCGTGCGATCGCCGGCTCGAAGGCGAGCGGGTCGTAGCGCTCGACCTCGGTGCCGGTCGGGATCGCCTGCCCGTCGCTCACGGACGTCTCCTTGCTGTGTTCGCTGGGTCGTTGCATCCGGAAAAGCCCCGTGGCCGGGGCTCCCACGAGCGTAGCCGCCGGCGCCAGCCCGCCTTCCGAGACCCCGAGGTGGACCGATTCGGCGTGCGCGGGCGCCGGTTCGACCGGCCCGGCGACACCGTGTACATTGCCCCGCCGCACGCCACGCAGTCGCGTGACGGGCACCGCACGGGCCGGTAGCGCAGTCCGGCAGCGCACCTCCATGGCATGGAGGGGGTCGTGGGTTCAAATCCCATCCGGTCCACCGTGACGGTTTCGCACAGAACGCCCCGCCAGGCATCGCCGGCGGGGCGTTCTGCTTGCGGCAGCGACTACGAGGTGCGTCCCTCGAACTCCTCGGGCGTCGTGTCGGCCGCGTGGGCGCCGCGACGTCCGATCGGCTCCTCGGCGCCGACGGTGGTGTCGCGCAGCGTCTGGCGCTCCTGCTCGGCGTTGATCTCCGCACCGAGCAGCACCACGAACGCGGTCAGGAACAGCCACAGCATCAGCACGATGATGCCGGCGAAGGCGCCGTAGGTCTCACCGAAGTTGCCGAAGTTCTCCACGTAGAGGGTGAACAGCGCCGACCCGATCAGCCACAGCACGGTCGCCACGATCGCGCCGGTGCTGGCCCACTTGAACTGCGGCGAGTCGCGGTCGGGACCGACCTTGTAGATGACGCCAAGCGCGCCGATCACCAGCACCGCCAGCAGGGGCCACTGCGCGACACGGATCGCCAGCTCGCCGGCCTGGCCGAGCCCGAGCTGGTCGACGACCCCCGGCAGCACCGCGATGAGGCCCAGGGCGATCAGCAGGAACACGATGCCGCCCAGCGTGAGCGCCAGCGCCAGTCCGCGCTTGATCGGGAACTTGCGTTGGTCCACCTCGTCGTAGGCGGCGTTGCAGCCCTCGATCAGCCCGGCCATACCTCCGGACGCGCTCCACAGCGCGATCAGGATGGACACCACCAGCGCGAACGACAACGCGCCCGAACCGGTCTCTGCCACCTGGGTCATCTGGCCTTCGATGAGGCCGGCGGCGTCGGCGGGCAGGGCGCCGGTCAGGTTCGCCATCTGCTGCTGGATCTGCGCCGGGTCGGCCACCAGCCCCCAGATGCTGATCGCGGCGATGATCGCCGGGAACAGCGCCAGCAGGCCCTTGAACGCCACACCCGCCGCCAGCAGCGACACGTGGTCGTTCTTCAGCTCCGTGACCACGCGCTTGCCGATGCTCTTCCACCCGGACCCCGGGATGTCGGTCGGCGAGCCGGCGTCACGTCCGTCAGGCTGGTCACGTCCGCCCGTGTCGCGGCGGGCATCGGCAGCGTGCGACGACGCGGCGCGCTCGTCGGCGTCGCGCACGTCGATGACGCGATCACGGTCCGGGGCGTCGGTACGCCCCCGTCCTGCCGTCCCGGTGTCGCGGTCGGCGAGTCCCACGGCGGTCTCCTGTCTGCTGTCTCGGTGACGGGTCGGGTCCGCACTCGAGCGGCGGACCCGACCCTTCGATCGTTCGTGTCAGCGCTGCTCGCGCACGGTCTGGGCCGACTCCTGCGCGTGGCCCTGGACCTGCTGGGCCGCGTCCTGCGCCTGCGAGCGCGTCTCCTCGACGGCCTGCTGCGCGGACTGCTTGGTGTCCTCCATCGCGTGCTGCGCGTGCTCTTGCAGCTGCGTCTTCATCTCCTGGCCGGCCTCCTGCACCTGCTGGCGGACCGGGTCCTCGAAGTTGTCACGCAGCTCGCTCGCGAGCTCCTGCTCCGCCCGGCTCGGCGGTAGCAACGAGCCGACCAGGGCGCCGACCCCGAAGGCGACGAGTCCGGCGGCCAACGGGTTGCCGCGCGTCACCTGCTCGACGCGCTGCGGTGCCTGCTGGATCGCCTCGCCGGCGTCCTGGAGCGTCCCGCTCGCGCGACCGGCGACGTCCGAAGCCGTGCCCTGTACCTGCTCGGCATCCGGCGTCGCACCCATGACGGCGTCCTTGGCGCGCTGGAACCGGCCGCGCACCTTCTCCGTCTGCCGTTCCTTGATGCGCGACGGGCTGACCCGGTCCTCGAGCTCCGCGAGCGTGCGGTCCATGTCGGCCCGGGTGCGGGCGATCTCGCTCCGTAGCTGTTCTGGGTCCTGCGAGGTGGGCGTGGTGGCGTACTGGCTCATGAGCTCATCCGATCGGTGACGACCTGCTTGTCCTTCTGCACGTTCTCGATGGTCGCGTGGGGCGTGAAGTCGACCTGCTGGAAGCGCTTCTTGCCCGTGGCGAACAGGACCGCGGCGACGACGCCGAACACGATCCCGACGACGAGGAAGGCCAGGCCGGTGGGCATGACCTCGGCCAGGCCCCAGGCGGCGGCCCAGGCCAGCAGCAGCAGGGTCACGAAGGCGAGGATCCCGGCCGCGCCGAGCATCCCGCCCGCCTTCGCCGCCGAGCTGGCCTCGCGTTTGATCTCGACCTTGGCCAGCTCGACCTCCTGCCGGAACAGCAGCGTGACGTCGTCGCCGAGGCGGCTGATCAGATCGCTGAGGGAGGCGTCGGGGCCGGGTGGCGGTGCCGACGTGGCATCGACGCGAAGGTCGTCGACGGCCTCGGAACCGTGGGGGTCGACGCTCATCGGCCGTTCCCTCCCGGTGAGAACGGGTCGTCCTGCTCGGCTGGCGGCGGCACGACACCGCCGGTCGGGCTGCCCGTCGGCGGCAGCGGCGGCGCGGGCGGTGCGCCGGTCGCCGGCGAGGTCACCGGCGGGGTCCCGAGGCCCGGCGCCGGCGTCAGTCCGTCGCGCTCGAAGCGCGCGTCGCTCGTCGAGGTCGTGCCGGACGGCGGGATGCTCGACACGCCCGCTCCGCCGGAGCCTGCGCCGATGCTGCTCTGGGCACCGTCACCGCCGTTCTGTGCGGCCTGGGCGCCGCGGGCCAGGCGGGACACGGCGAAGCCCGCGACCGCAGCCCCCAGCAGGAAGGCGCCCGGCTTGCGGCGCGCATAGCGCTGCACCTCGTCGACGACGCCGTCGAATCCGAGCTGGTCGACCCGGTTCGCGATCTGGTCGACCTGGCCGGCCAGACGCTGGGCGTAGTCGCCGACCGGACCGGCCTCCTCCACGTCACCGCGGGCCAGGGCCTCGAACCGACCGCCGAGGGAGTGCATCGCGCCACCGAGGGCTTCGGTCTGCTGCCGCGCCTGCTGGTGCAGCTGGTCCTTGGCGTCCTGGGTCAGGTCACGGGCGTGGCCCATGGCTTCGCTGGCGACGCCCGCCGCTTGCTCCTTGGCCGTGCCGGCGACCTCGCCGGCCTGCTGCTTGGCGTCCTCGGCGACCTGACGGCCTTCCTGGCGCGTCAAGTCGACGGTGTCCGTGTCGTCGGTGCCCGGGCGGGCCCCGTACGTCGGTGGCTGCTGTGCCACGTCGTTTCCCTCCGTGTCGAATCGGCCGTCAGCGGTCGTGGCGGCCGGGGAGACAGCAAACGGGCCGATGCACGCGAAACGGACAGGGCCGAGGTGGTCCTCGGTAGGTGACGAGCCGTATTCGCCGGACTGGGGAGCGCCGAGGCGCCGTCGCAGCGGTGGCCGGTGGGACAGGTGCAGCGACCCATCCGGCTGATGAACGGCGCATTCCGGTGGTTTCCGCCCCCGACGTGGGCAGTGGTCGGGCGGGAACCGTCTTCGTCCAGATCAGCCGGGCGGGCAATCACGCCGTTGCATCCGTCGGGGCAGACATCGCGCAGTCGGCCCGCTTCAGGGTCGCCCACGACCGCCGACGGGAGCAGCTAGCGTGGCACGTTCCTCGCCTCGCCCCTCCTGTCTTCCCCTCATCTCGCTCGAGTAACTGGCCGTGCCCGACGTCTTCTCCCTCGACGTCGCCGGCGTGTGGCAGCTGCTGTGGCCCGCTGTGGCCATCGCGCTGCTGCGCGTCGCCGACGTGTCCCTCAACGTCTTCAAGGTCGTGTTCGTCGTCCAGCAGCGCCGCTGGCTGGCGGCGGCGACCGCCGGTCTGGAAGCGGGCACCTGGTTGGCCGCCGCCGGCATCGTGTTCGCCGACGTGACGCCCGCCCGGGCCGCCGGCTTCGTGGTCGGCGTCGCGGCCGGGACCGCCATCGGGGTCGGGCTGACCGGCAAGCTGCGTCTGGGCATGGCGACCGTGCGGGTCTACGCCGACGCCACCCGGACCGACGACGACGGACGTCCGCTCGAGCGCGGGCATGCCATCGCGCGAGCCGTCCACGCCGCCGGGTTCGGTGCCACGGTCTTCCGCGGCCAGGGCTACAAGGGCGACGTCGACATGGTCCTGTCGACGGTGCGGCGGCGTGATGCGGACCGAGTCCTCGCGATCGCGCGGGCGGTGGACGAGGCCTCGTTCGCGGCGATCGACAATGCCGTGCACCCGGCCCCGGTGCCGGGCGGCTCACCCAGCGGGCGCGTCTGACAGCGACCCGGCGCCGACATCGGCGTCGGCGCAGGCGGCCGCGTCTGCTCAGGCCCTGACGACCGGTCGCCACCCGATCCGCAGGTCGAGCGGGAGGTGGGCGATCTCGTTCCAGCGGTCGAGGACCACCCGCTGGCCGTCCCAGGACACCAGCTCCGTCACCGACGCGTTGTGAACCGTCCCGAACGTCCCCGGCGGCAGCTCCAACAGCGCGTGCGTGCCGTGCCAGACCGGCCCGCCGTGGGTGACCGCGATCGTGACGCCGTCCTCGGGCGTCTCGTCCATCAGCTCGCGCAGGACCGGGACGATCCGCTCGACGAACACCGCGTTGGTCTCACCGCCGATCTCCGCCACCACGGCGTCGTCGTGGGCGCGCCACCGCTGCCACCGCTCCGGGTCGCGTTCCTCGGCCTCGGTGCGGGTCAGACCCTCCCACGCGCCGAAGCTGCGCTCGCGCAGCCGGGCGTCGGTCTCCGGGTCGACCGCGAGCACCTCCAGCAGCGGCGCCGCCGTCTGCTGGCAGCGCAGCAGGTCGGACACCACCACCCGCGCATCGGGGTGTGCGGCGGCGAGCGCCTCACCGACGTGTTGCGACTGGGCGTGGCCATCGTCGGACAGGCCGGCGCACTGCTGTCCCTGGATGCGTCCGGTGGCGTTCCAGACCGACTCGCCGTGGCGAACCAGGACCAGCCGCCTCACGCCTCGTCCCCGAGGTGGCTGCCGGCACTGATCCGTGCCGGTGCACCGTCGAGTCGTTCGCCGGTGCCCGGGTCGCGCCGCGGGACGTCGGCCCAGAGCTTGTCCAGCGCGTAGAACTCGCGCTCCTCGGTGGAGAACAGGTGGCAGACCAGGTCGCCGTAGTCGATGACCAGCCAGCCGCCCTCGGCCGTGCCCTCGCGGCGCAGCGGCTTGCGTTCGTGCTCGACCCGCAGCCGCTCCTCGACCGATTCGGCGACCGCCTTCAGCTGGCGGTCGCTGGAGGTGCTGACCAACAGGAAGACGTCGACCAGCGCGAGCAGGTCGGCGACCTCGAGGATGGTGAGATCGGATGCCTTCTTGTCGTCGGCCGCGTCGGCGGCCGCGACGGCGAGTGCGACGGCTTCGTCGGTGGCGGGCACGGGCAGGCTCGTATCGTCGACGGACGGGTCAGTCGGCAGGGAACCACAGCCGCCAGCCGCACGCGAGACCGCGCTCAGTCCTCCGACAGGTCGGCGCCGACCACGACGCTGATGTCCAGTCCGTCCGGCGCGCCGGCGGTGGCCTTCTCGATCACGCCGACGCCGAGGAGGTCACGCAGGTCGGCCGCCACGGCCAGCGACGCGGGGTCGTCGAGGTGGACGAGGATGCGGGTCCGCTCGTGGTGCTGATCGGCCGGCTCGTCCACCACCGCCACCACGAACCCCGCCGGGCGGGCGAGGTCGGCCACGTCACGGGCCAGGTGCGGGCGGCCGCTGCCGTCGACGACCCGCACCACCGGGGCGGCGTCGGTCGCGGCCGCCGACAGCGTGCCCGCGGTCTTCGACGTCGCCGGCGACGACGGTCGCCGCAGCGAGAGCGCACCGGTGAGCGCACCGACAGCCACTGCGGCCGCCACCAGCACGGTCAGGCCCACGAGCCCGGCGCGCACCCGGTCCGCCGGCGACCGGCGGCGCCACGTCCGGTCGTGCCGCCGCCGCAGCCGACGCCGCTGCCTCCGCGTCGACGGACGCTGCCCCTGCCCCCAACCCACCTCGTCACCCCACGGCGTCGTACAGTTGATGTCGTCTCACGTACCGGTCGACTGCTTCGGGCACGAGGTAACGGGTTGCCCGACCTTCGGCGTATCTCGCCCGCAGTTCGGTCGACGAGATCTCCAGGCGCGGGACCTCCAGTTCGTCCACGTGCTGGGCCGCCACTGGGTCGAGCCGCACCTCGTGACCCGGACGGGTGACCGCCACGAACCGGGCCAGTCGGTAGGCGTCCTCGATGCGTTGCCACTCGTCCAGCCGGGCCGTCGTGTCGGCGCCGAGCAGGAAGTGCCAGGTGACGTCCGGTTCCTCGTGGTGCAGCGCCTCGAGCGTCTCCACGGTGTAGGTCGGGCCGTCGCGTTCGGTCTCGCGCGCGTCGACGTGCAGGTGCGCGTCGTCGACGACCGCCGCCTGCGCCATGGCGACCCGGTGGTGCGCCTCTCCCACGGTGCGCTTCATCCACGGGTCGCCGGCGACCAGCAGCCGTACCTGGTCGAGTCCGAGGTCGACACGCGCGGACTCGGCCACCACGAGGTGCCCCACGTGCGGCGGGTCGAACGTGCCTCCCAGCAGGCCGACGTGACGTCCCACGCTCAACCCGACTGGAAGCGGAACGCCATCTGCTGGCGCACTTCCGCGGGGAGACGCGGCAGCTCGTCACGCGGCACCGAGTACGTGGCGAGGTCGAACAGATCCGTGAACACGCGATGGCGGCGGGCGGCTGCCTCGAGGTATTCGTGGCCCGACGTGCCGCCGGTCCCGATGCGCCCGCCGATGGTGCGGTGCACGAGCTGGGCGTGGGCGTTGCGGAACGCGTTGAAGCCGATGTCGAGGTCCACCAGCGTCCGCAGCAGTCGGTGCGGGGTGTGGAACGCCGGCTCGTCGCGGTACAGGCTGATCAGCAGGGCGGCGAGGAACGCCTCGTGCGACAGGCGCCGCTTTCCCCGGGCCCGCAGATCCTCCCACCGTTCCCGCTCGAACAGCGTCGCGAACGTCTCCACCGTGGTCTCGAACGCGTCGAGCTGCTGCTGCCGACTCACCTCGTCGAGGCTCGCGTTGGTGGCGATGAGCTTGCGGTCGCGCTCGATCATCGCCGTCACGGCGTCCCGGTAGGCGGACCAGAAGTCGAAGTCGCCGAAGTGCAGGAACGGGGTGCGGGCCAACCAGGCATCCAGGACGCCGAGGAGGGTCGGCTGCGACTCGGACGCGAGCAGCCGCTGGGCGTGTTCCTGCGACAGCCGCGAGGTGTAGGGCGCCCCCTGGATCTTCATCCGCTTCGCCGGGTCGAGCCCGAGCCGGTTCTCGATCAGCCGGAACTGCACCGACTGGAAGCCGCTGGCGGGGATGAGCTGGTCGCGGAAGTCGAGGAAGTCCAGCGGCGTCATCGTCTCCAGCACGGCGAACTGCTGGACCAGCAGCGGCTGGATCTCCTTGATGCGCTCCAGCCGGTGCAGCACCTGGCCCATGTCGCGCTCGTCGACCGGGACCGCCGCGAGCGTGTCGACGACCGACTCGAGCTCCCACAGGATCTGCTTGAACCACAGCTCGAAGGCCTGGTGGGTGACGATGAACAGCATCTCGTCGTGCGCCGGCGTGGCGCCGTCCTCCGCCGAGGCCAGTCGTTGCGCCCCCAGCAGGTCGTCCAACCCGAGGTAGTCCCAGTAGTACCGCACGCGTTCCATGCCTCGCCCTCCGCGCCCCTGCAGACGCTATCGCCTGGCCGGCCCGGTCCGTGGCGCCTGCGCGTTTCGCCGCCGCTTTCCTGCACGCTCCGCCGTGCCGCGTCGTCGAGGTTCAGTCGCGGCCGATGGTCGCGGTCACGCCGACGACCGCGGCCACGACCACACCGGCGAGCACCACCCGCAGCCATCCCGGCACGTTGGTGTCCCGCCCACGCGTCTCCGTCCCCGGCGTCGTCTCGTCGGCGCCGGTCTCGTCGGCGCCCGTGTCGCGGTTGCCCTCTGGCGGCTGCTCGGCCGCCTTGGCCGTGCCCGGCGCCTCGTGCGCAACCGGCGCCGTGTCAGCGAGTCGGATCGCCGTTCCCGCCACCTCCTTCGCGGCAGGGTCCTCCCCCTCGGCGGCCCGAGCCGTGCCGGCACCGAGGAGAAGGCTCAGCACGACGCCGACGGCCGCCGTGACCACGGCGACGTGCGCCAGCCGGGCGGCCGCGCCCGAGTCCACGTGCACCCTGCATCCGATTGGTGGGCTTCCTCGGGGCTCGACGCGGCGCCCCCGGAAGACGGCACCGCGGCGCACGGTCGGCACGCAGATCGGCGCCGCTACGCGATGCGCTCCACGAAGCCGGCCAGCTGCTTGAGGTTGCGCACCTCGACCATCTCCTCGACGAACCGGCCGTACGAGGACGAGATCGAGTCGCCGGTGTCCCAGAACTGGATCGGCTCGGGGTTGAGCCAGAACACGCGGCGTGCACGTCGCTGCAGGTCCTGCAGCACCCAGGCATTGGCCTGGCGGTAGTTGTTGCGGGCGTCGCCGAGGATCAGCACCGTCGAACGCGGGCTGATGTCGCGGGCATACTCGGCGTGGAAGCGCTCGAGGGAATGGCCGTAGTCGGAGTGGCCGTCGAGCCAGACGAGTTCGGCCTCGGACATCATGCGTTTCATGGCGTCGGCGGCGTCGCCCTGCTCGAACAGCGCGGTCACCTCGTCGAGCGTGTCGATGAACGCGAACGAACGCACCTTGCTGAACTGCTCCTGCAACGCGTGCACGAGCATCAGCGTGAATCGCGCGAACGACGCGACCGAACCCGACACGTCACAGATGACGAACAGCTCGGGCTTGTGCGGCCGGCGTGGCCGGAACATGGGGTCGAAGGGCACGCCGCCGGTGGACAGCGACTGACGCACGGTGCGGCGGACGTCGAGCCGGCCGTCCTTGCCGTGCTTGCGCTTGACCGACACGCGGGTCGCGAGCTTGCGGGCCAGCGGACGGATCTGTGCGCGCAGCTGCGCCTGGTCCTCGGCGGACAGATGGAAGAAGTCGAGTTCCTCCACCGGCGGTCGCGTCATGCGGTCGGCGACCTGCTCGAGGCCGCGCTGGGCCGCGGCGCGCCGCCGGATCTCGGCCTCGACCTCCTGTTGGAAGGCACGCAGCCGGGCCTCGAACTCGTCGCGGTACAGCCGCTCCTGCAGCGGCGTCAGCCGGTCCTCGTCGTCGACGGCGCGCGCCAGCATGTCGCGCAGCAGCTGCTGGAGGTCGACCGCGCGGAACACCTTGTACTGGAAGTAGGAAACGCCGCCGTCGCGACCCTCCACCCGTCCGAACTGCTCGACCGCCAGGCGTGCCATCTGTCGGATGGCCTCGTCGTCGCCCTCCATCAGCCGGTCGAGGAGGTCGCTGAGGTAGTCGTCGGGATCCAGCTCGTCGGCGGGTTCGTCGGTGACCGGCGGCGTGTCGTCGGGCTCGGCGCGACGGGCCGGGAAGTACAGCTCGAACAGGTCGTCGAACGCGCGACGGTGGGTCTGCGAGGTCACCGTCACCGCCGCGAGCGCCTCGCGGAGCTGCGCGCGGTCCAGCAGGTCGAGGTGCGGCAGGGCACGCACGGCGTCGATGGCCTCGGACTGGGTGGCGCCGACGCCGGCGCGCCGCAGCGCCTGGACGAAGTCGAGGACACGCTGGAGGAACCCGTTCAGCGGCGGCGGTCCGTCGGCCAGCACCTGCGCGACGCGCTCGTCCACCTCGTCCTCCTCGATCGACACCAGCCTACGACCCGACGCCGGTCGGGGAGATCCGGCACACCGGCACACCGCCACCGCGGGGCATGATGACGCCAGCACGCACGTCGAGCCCACCACGCGACGTCCCGCGGGAGGCGGGTCGGCGTGGTGGGCAGATGACGTACGTGATCCGAGTCTGGCCGCGCCGCGGTTGGCACGCGTCAGAACGGGATGGTGTCCCCAGGATCGACGAATTGCCTGAGCCTGCGGCCGGCGGGTGGATCGCAGCCAGCGCTGGGCGTGTCGCCGGGCACGGCAGACGGGTCGGCACCGGTGCTCGGCGCCTTGCCAGATCGGGCCGGCGGGTCCGTGCCACCAGGCACGGTGGACGGACCGGCACCACCGGTCGGCCCGTCGCGAGGCGCGCCCGGCAGGTCGAGACCGCCGCGTGACGAGCCGCGTGGTGCTGCGGGCGGGTCGGTGCCGCCGGACGGGCCCCAGTCGACGGGTGCGGTCGGCAGGGAGATGCGGGTGGTGCCGGGCAGGGCCCGGATCCGCAATCCGCTTCTCGGGTGGTGCCAGATCCGGACGCCGTCGGCGGTCTGGGTGACGATCCAGCCGGCGGTCTCCTTGGTGTGGTTGGTGGGCCGGCACACCGGCGCCAGCTCATCGATGTCGGTACGCCCCGGCACATCGCCAGGCCGGACCGGATGCCAGGGGCGGGCGTGATCCAGATCGCAGGCCAGCGCAGCGACCTGGCAGCCGGGTTCGCTGCAGGTGTCCTGGACCGCCAGCACGGCGTCGGACAGCCAACCGGGCGGCAACCGGCGGGTCCGGCCGACCCCGAGGACCTGGCCGGCGTCGTCGACGACGATGGCCCGCAGCTCGGTTCCGCGTTGGTCGAGCAGCCGCCGCGCCGCCACGGAGGTGAGCTGCAGCCGGCCGCCGGACAGGCGGGTCAACAGCTCGGCCGGCAGCCGGCCGGTGTCGAGCAGGGTGTCGTACGAGACACGCAGCAACACCTTGACCGGCACCCGCCCGCCGCCGTCGCCGGTCGCGCCGGCCTCGAGCAGGTCGATCAGCTTCTCGAACCGGCGCCGGCCCCGATCGGCCGACGCCTGCCGGACCTGGTCCGGATCCGGGTCATGCCCGATCCCGGGTTTGGTGGCCGGACCGGCCCGGCCGGGGTCGGTGGCGGCCTCGAGCAGCGCGAAGTTGGCCGCGCCTGCCTGTCCGAAGAACCGGCCGCCGGTGCCGTCCAGCCGCGGCTGGAGCACCAGCATCTCCGCCGGCTCGTCGACACCCTCGTCAGGTTCTTCGGGGTCGGTGGCGGTCAGATCGGCGGCCAGCCACCGGACCAACCCGGACACGGCATCCGGGTCCGCGCCCTCCAACCGGTCGACCAGCTCGTCGACCGCGGCGTCCAGCAGGCCATCCAGCCGGCGCGGCAGCCGCTGCACTTCCAGCGCGATGATCCGCAGCTGCGCCCACGAGATCCGGGCCTGATCGAACGCCGCCTTCAGGCCGGGCAGCCGCCGCAGCACCTCAGCGGCGGTCAGCAGCATCCGCCGATCCGCGGACGTGCGGCGGGCCTCGCTCAGCAGCCACTGCTCCAACGGCACCCCCGTCAAGGTTTCGACTGCGGAGCTGTCCTGGAGCTGGATGATCGTGTCCAACACCGAGGCGAGCAGCCGATCGACCAAGCGCAGCTCGTCGAGCATCCCGGCCAGCCCCGGCACCTCCGCCAACACCGGAAACGCGTCCAAGCGGTCGGCCACAGCCGCCGGCTCGCGCGCAGCCGCAGGTGTCGTCACCGACGCGGCATCGACGGCGTCGCCAGCCGGATCCGTGCTCGAGGACGCATCCGTGCGATAGCCGGCACCGTGATCGGCCGCCAGCACCCGACCGACCGTGTGCGGCCGCGCCCCCCGACGCGCGGCCCCACCGGCAGCCCCGTAGCGGCCGGCCGGAGCGGCCGACAGCGACGGAGCGGAAGCTGTGCGAAGCATCGACCCAGTATCGGCGACGGGTGTGACACGAACCGCGCCGATTTGGCCGGCCGGAGCGGCCGACAGCGACGGAGTGGGGACGGTGCGAAGCATCGACCCAGTATCGGCGATGCCTGTGACACGGTCCCGATGAGTCGTCCGCGAACTGTGGAGAACCGGAGGTGGAGCGCATGCCGTCATGACGGCGCCGGCGAGTTGCACGCGCAGCCCGCTGGTTGCCGCGGTCGCCGCCTGGCGTCAGCTGCCGTAGGTGACGGCGACGGCGCCGTCGTCGCTGCGCAGGAGGACGACGACATGATCGTCGACGGTGACGACGTCAGTCATCAGCACCTCGGTGATGCCGCTCTCCAGGACGGCGTTCTCCTCGGTCCCGAGGATCGCCAGCCCGCCCCCCATCGCGGCGAACGTGCCCTGCGGCGCCTCGGCGATGCCGGCACGACCGTCGAAGCCGGCACCGTCCGGATCGGCGACACGGATCTCACCCAGCGATTCGCCGTCCGACGCCGCGAGCTGCCGGGCGACCACCTCGCCGCCGGCGTCCAGCACCACCGCGATGCCGGCATCGGGTGCGAGGCCCGCCGAAACGGGTGTCGCCGCCTCCGCCTCCCGGGCCCAGCGCACGCTGCCGTCGGCGACGTCCAGCGCGACGAGGCTGCTGACGTCCCGGTCGTCTTCGCGGCTGAGCGCGACCAACGCCCCCTCGTCGCTCACCGTCAGCACGTCGGCCCAGACGGGCGAGTCACCGTCGGGCGCCGCGCCCTCCAGGTCGTCGAGGTCGACGGCCCACATGGGGTCGCCCGTGGCACGGTCGAAGGCGCTGACGACCGGTGCAGCCTCGTCGGCGGCGGTCCGGCGCCCGAGCACCACCAGTTGGGAGCCCATGGCCGCGTCCAGGCGCTCACCGGTGACACCGGGCGGGATCTCCGGCACGTCGAGCGCACTGATCCAGACCTGCCCCTGCTGGGCGTCGCGCAGCTCGAGCTGCGGGAACTCGCCGTCCTCCTCGACGCGGAAGAGGAGCAGCTGACCGTCGCCGGCGCTGAGATGGAACGCGAACGAGGTGCCGACGGTGGCGGTGTCGAGGCAGTCGCCGCCGTCGAGGCGCACGTCGACCGGGACGATGGCGTCGGTCTGGCCGGTCATCGGGTTCGTGAGCGCGAGCGAGTACAGCGTCGCCCCGTCGCCGACGATCGTGCCGTCACCCACCTCGGCGGTGTCGCGCACCTCGGCGTCGGCGGCGTCCAGCACCGTCGTCGTCCGGCCGATCGCCGCCACCAGGTCGCCGTCGGGACCGCCGACGACGGCCAGGGACTGCGCACCGGTGACGTCCGCCGCGGCGGCCACCGGTCCCAGCCGGCTCGCGAGCGTGCCGTTGAGGTAGCTGGCCAGCGCGGCGCGTTCGTCGTCGAAGAGGTCGGGCAGCCCCTCCGCCAGCACCGCGTCGAGGTCGGTCCCGGCCGTGCGCGGCAGGATGGGCTCGGGGTCGATGCCGGCGCAGGCCGAACGGGTGAACACGGCCGCGCTGACGACGCCGACGAGGATCAGCGCCACCATGGAGGCGGCGCCGACGATCAGCACGCGCCGGTCGGCCGACAGCGGGTCGTCGGTGCGTCCGGGGCTCGGGTCGAGGTCGGCCGGGGCCGACGGGGAGTCACTCACCTGGTCCCGCCGTCAGTTCATCTCGGGGCGCGGCGGCAACCGCAGGTGCCCGACCGCCTTCTCCACGTCCTGCTGGTACTTCAGCAGCACGTTCATGGTGCCGCGCGCGACACTCTCGTCGATGCTGTCGAAGCCGAGCTCGAGCAGCGTCCGGGCCCAGTCCAGCGTCTCGGAGATCGACGGCGGCTTCTTGAGCTCCAGCTGCCGCAGGCTGCGGACGATCCGCACCAGCTGGTCGGTGAGGTGCTCCGGGGCCTCGGGGACGCGGGACAGCACGATCTGCTTCTCGCGCTCCACGCTCGGGTAGTCGAGGTGGAGGTACAGACAGCGGCGCTTGAGGGCTTCCGAGAGCTCGCGCGTGTTGTTGGAGGTGAGCACCACGAAGGGGTGACGGCTGCCGCGGACGGTCCCGAGCTCCGGGATGGTGACCTGGAAGTCCGACAGGATCTCCAGCAGCAGGGCCTCGAACTCGAAGTCGACCTTGTCGACCTCGTCGATGAGCAGCACGACGTCACCGGGGTGGCGCAGCGCCCGCAGCAGCGGCCGTTCGAGCAGGTAGTCCTCGCCGAACAGGTCGTCCTCGACCTCGTCCCAGCTCTCGCCCGCCTTCGCGTCACCGCCGCGTGCGTGGGTGATCCGCAGCAGCTGCTTCTTGTAGTTCCACTCGTACAGCGCCTTGGCCTCGTCCAGGCCCTCGTAGCACTGCAGCCGGATCAATTCGGCCCCGCGCGCCTCGGCGACCGCCTTGGCGAGTTCGGTCTTGCCGACACCGGCCGGCCCCTCCACGAGGACGGGCTTGCGCAGCCGCTCGGCGAGGTAGGTGACGGTCTCGATCGACTCGTCGGGGAGGTAGCCGACGTCCGAGAGCCGCTTGCGGACGTCGACGACCCCGCTGAACTCGCTCGGGGTGCTGGACACGGACACGCCTTCGCGTCGGCGGAGTTGACCAGGGAAGGCGCCGGCACACGGCACCGGCCGGCGGCTCACCAGCAGGCTACGGCAGTCCCCGCCGGAGCGACCAACCGGCACCGACCGTCCGCCCCAGCCGGCGGCGTCCGATCAGACCGCCGACGCCGCGAGGTGGTCGAGGAGCAGCGGGAGCACGGCCTGCTCGACGAACGCTGCGGGCAGGTCGTGCCCCATGCCGTCGACGACCTCCAGTCGGGCGTCGGGGACGGCCTTCGCGGTCGCGTGGCCGCCGGACACGTCGATGAGCGGGTCGCGGTCGCCGTGCACGACCAGCGTCGGGGCGGTGACGTCGGCGAGGCGGTCGGTGCGGTCACCGTCGGCGCGGACCGCCAGCAGTTGGCGCGCCGTGCCGTGCGGGTGCACGCCACGCTGCCACGTCAGCGTCGCGCGCCGGCGCACCACCTCGGGGTCGACGTGCCCGGGACTGCCGACCGCCTCCTCCTTGGCGAGCACGTAGGCGAGGTAGGCGTCGAGGTCGTCGGTGGGCGGCGGGGTGGTCAGCACCCACTTGGCGTCCTCGTGCACCTGCCCGACGTCACGGGCCCCGGTCGTCGACATCAGCGACGTCAGCGACCGCACCCGCTCGGCGTGCGCCAGGGCGAGGTGCTGGGCGACCATCCCGCCCATGGAACGGCCGACGACGTGTGCCTCGGCCACACCCACCGCGTCGAGGACGGCGACCAGGTCGTCGGCGAGGTCGGCCAGCCCGTAGGGCGGCACGGGCCAGCCGTCGGCGCCGCGGGGCAGGTCGTGCACCCGGCCCGGCAGCACCGTGGAACGGCCGGCGTCGCGGTTGTCCATCGTGAGCGTCCGGTACCCGGCGGCGTGCAACCCGGCCAGCAGCTCGGCCGGCCAGTCGACCCGTTGCATGCCCAGCCCCTCGACGAGGAGGACGACCTCGGCAGCGGGGTCTTCGGGGCCGGCGACGTGGACGTCGAGCTCGACCGGTACGCCGGCACAGGTGCCGGTGCCGACGCGCCGGCCGTCGTGTCCACGCCCTCCCGGGGGTGTCATCGGCGCTCGGCCTCGTCGAGGAGGTCGACGAGCGCGTCGAGGATCAGCTCGGCCGTCACGAGGTTGGTGGCCAGCGGCACCCCGTGGATGTCGCAGAGCTTGAGCAGCGCCTGGATGTCGGGCTCGTGCGGGTGTGCGGTCATCGGATCGCGCAGGAACAGCACGGCGCGTACGCCGCCGTCGACGAGGCGGGCGCCGATCTGCACGTCGCCGCCGACCGGGCCCGACTCCACCCGCTCGACCGGCAGCCCGGTGGCTTCGGCGACGCGCCCGCCGGTGGTCCCGGTCGCCAGCAGCGGGAACCGCACGAGGTCGTCCCTGCGACGCGCGGCGAGCGCGACCAGGTCGTCCTTGCGGGCGTCGTGGGCGATGAGCGCCAATGACGCGTCGGGGCGGATGGTCACCACGGGGCTCCTCGCGGGCGGGCGCGGCACCGTACCCGTCACCGGGTCCGCGACCGGTCCGAAAACGGCGGCACCGGACTAGCGTGAGCCGCGAAGCCGACGAGGAGACCCAGTGACCGTGCGTGCCGTGCGATTCCACGAGACCGGCGGACCCGAGGTCCTGCAGCTGGAGGACGTCGAGGACCCTCGCCCCGGCCCCGGCGAAGTGCTCGTCGAGGTGGCGGCGGCCGGCGTCAACTTCATCGACACCTACCAGCGCAGCGGCAGCTACCCGATGGACCTGCCGAGCGGTCTCGGGTTGGAGGGTTCCGGCGTCGTCCGCGCCGTCGGTGAGGGCGTCGAGCACCGCCGCGAGGGCGAGCGTGTGGCCTGGACCGACCAGCTCGGCTCGTACGCGCAGCTGGTGGCGGTCGACGCGGACCGCACCGTGTCCGTGCCAGACGACGTCGACCTCGACGTCGCGGCGGCGCTGATGTTGCAGGGGCTGACGGCCCACTACCTGTCGAGCTCCACCTACAAGCTCGGCAGCGACGACACGGCGCTGGTCTATGCCGCAGCCGGCGGCGTGGGACGCCTGCTGGTCCAGCTCGCCAAGCGCCGTGAGGCCCGTGTCCTGGCCTGCACCTCGACCGACGAGAAGGAGGCCGAGGCCCGCCGCCTGGGCGCGGACGAGGTGATCCGGTACCGCGACGTGGACATCGCCAAGACCGTCCGTGAGCTGACGGACGGCCACGGCGTGGACGTGGTGTACGACTCCGTGGGTGCCGACACCTGGGAGTCGTCGCTCGACAGCCTCCGCCCGCGCGGGATGATGGTGCTCTACGGCGCGTCCTCGGGTCCGGTTCCACCCCAGGACCCGCAGATCTTCAACAAGAAGGGGTCGCTGTTCTTCACGCGCCCCACGCTGTTCCACCACGTGGCCGACCGCGACACGCTGGAGTGGCGGGCGGGCGCGTTGTTCGAGCTCGTCGGGCAGGGCCAGCTGGAGGTGCACGTCCACGACCGCTATCCCCTCGACCAGGTCCAGCAGGCTCACATCGACCTGGAGTCGGGGCGCACCGCCGGCAAGCTGCTGCTGGTGCCCTGAGCCGGGTGCTGCGTGAGCGCCACCGCCGACACCCTCGCGCCCGACCCGGACGAGGAACCGACCCCGCGCGAGCGGCTCGCGGCCGTCCTGGAGCAGCGACTCGACGTGCCGATGGCGGTCCTGGCCGTCGTGTGGGCGGCGCTGGTCGCCTACGAGCTCGTGGCACCCGGGGCCGTGCGCCCGGCGCTGGCCACGACCGGCAACGTCATCTGGGGCGTGTTCGTCGCGGAGTTCCTGCTGAAGCTGGTGGTGTCGGGGCATCCGCTTCGGTTCCTGCGCCGGCACTGGCCCTCGCTGCTGTTCCTGGTCCTGCCGGTCCTGCGGGTGCTGCGGATCGCGCGTGCGTTGCGGGTGGTGCGAGTCCTGCCGGCGGCCCGCGTCGTCGGCTCGTCGTACCGGGCGGTCGGGACGGCCCGCGGCCTGCTGACGGGACGGCTGCAGTTCCTGGCGGTGATGACCGGCATCGTGACGTTCGGCGGCGGACAGCTGCTCTACGTCATCGAACGCGACCGCGAAGGGGCGCTGACCTCCCTCGGCGACGCGCTGTACTGGGCGGCCAACCTGGCGATCGCCTCGAACGTGATCTACACGCCCGTCACGCTGGCGGGACGGCTGCTGAGCCTGGTGCTGTCGACCTACGCACTGGTGGTGTTCGCGTCGCTGGCGGGCTCCCTCGGCGCCTTCTTCGTCGAGTCCCGCCAGGAACGCGCCGCCGTCGAGGACGAGAAGGGCGAGACGTGACCGACCTGCCACACACCCCCGCGATCGCCGCCGCCGAGGCGCTCGGCCTGGACCACGAGGTACGCGTCATCGAACGTGCCCGCAGCGTCGAGGAGGCGGCCGACCGCATCGGCGTGCCCGTCGAGCGGCTGTGCAAGACGCTGGTCGTGCGCCGCGCCGAGGACGACCACCTGCTGGTCCTGGTCCCGGGCCCGCGGCAGCTGGACTGGCCGAAGCTGCGGGCGCACCTCGGCGTCTCGCGCCTGTCGCTCCCGGACGCCGACGAAGCCAGGTCGGTGACCGGCTACGAGCGCGGGACGATCACGCCGCTGGGCACCACCCGACCGCTCCCGGTCGTCGTCGACGCCGAGGCGGCCGCGGCGGACCGGATCGCGGTCGGCGGCGGCGCCCACGGGGTGTCGCTGCTGCTGTCGCCCGCCGACCTGATCGCCGCCGTCGGGGCCGAGGTCGCCGACGTCACCAAGGCCGGCTGAGCCTTCCAGTCTCCCTCCCCGTCCTCCCCACCCGTCCCGACAGGAGCCATCCTCTTGCGTGCCATCCGTATCACCGAGTTCGGCGGTCCCGAGGTCCTCCGGCTGGTCGACGACCAGCCGGAACCCGAGGCGGCGCCCGGCACCGTCGTCGTCGACGTCGCCCACGCCGGCATCAACTACGCCGACACGCACCAGGCGGAGAACTCCTACCTGGCACCCGCGAGCCTGCCGCTGGTGCCGGGCGCCGAGGTCGTCGGCACGACCGGCGACGGCCGCCGCGTGGTGGCGCTGCTGGCCGGCGGCGGGTACGCCGAACGGGCCCTGGCGGCCGAACCGCTGGCCTTCGACGTGCCGGACGCGGTCGACGACGGCGCCGCCCTCGCGCTGGTCCTCCAGGGCACGACCGCCTGGCACCTGCTGCGCACCTCGGCACACCTGCAACCCGGCGAGTCGGTGGTCGTGCACGCGGCCGCCGGCGGCGTCGGCAGCCTCGCCGTGCAGCTCGCCAAGCGTTGGGGCGCCGGCCGAGTCATCGCCGTCGCGTCGTCGCCGGACAAGCGGGAACTGGCGCTCGACCTCGGCGCGGACGTGGTCGTCGACGCCGGCGCCGACGACCTGAAGGGCGCCATCGAGGAGGCCAACGGCGGCAAGGTCGACGTGGTGCTGGAGATGGTCGGCGGCGCCACGACCGACGCGAGCCTCGCGGCGCTGGCGCCCTTCGGCCGGCTGGTGTTCTACGGCATGGCCTCGCGCCGGCCGCCCTCGCCGGTCGAGCCGGGCGCACTGATGCAGCGCTCGCGGGGCGTCATCGGGTTCTGGCTCGCCCACGCCATGCGCGACCCGCAGCGTCACCTGGCCACGCCGATGCGCGAACTGCTCGACCTGACTGCCGCCGGCGACCTGCGCCCGGTGGTGGGCGGGACCTACGCGCTGGGCGACGCGGCCCAGGCCCACCGCGACCTGCGCGAGCGGCGGACGATCGGCAAGCTGCTGCTCGACACGCAGCGCTGACCGTGGCCTCCGAGGCCCGACCGCTGCCCGACCGCCTGCGCGGCTTCGCCGCCGCCTGCGAGGACCGCTCGCCGCTGTACGCGCACCTGGCCCGGCGCGCGGCCGACGACCCCGAGGTGGCAGAGCTGCTGACCGCCGCGCCGACCGCCGGGCTGGCCCATCCGACGCTGCTGTTCGCCGCCGTCCACGACCTCGTGCTGGCCGGCGATGCGCCCGACCTGGCGGCCTGGTACCCCAGCGCCGGCGGCCGCCGCACCCTCGCGGACGCCGACCCGTGGCCGACGTTCCGGCGCACGGTGCTCACCCATCGCGCCGCGGTCGAACACCGCGTCGGCACGCGGCGCACCCAGACCAACGAGGTCGGCCGCAGCAGCGCGCTGCTGGTGGCCCTGCGCTGGGTCCAGCAGTCGGTGGCCCGCCCGTTGGCGTGGCTGGACGTCGGCACCTCGGCGGGGCTGAACCTGCGGCTGGAGCACTACCGGCACGAGTTCGTCGGCGACGCCGCGACCCGCGTGCTGGGGCCCGAGGATGCCCGCGTGCGGCTGCGCTGCGAGGTCACCGGCGTACCACCGCTCGACGCGGTGCCCGACGTCGGGTGGCGGAGCGGGCTGGACGCCGCGCCCGTCGACGTCACCGACCCGCGCGAGCGCGCCTGGCTGCAGGCCTGCGTGTGGCCGGAGCAGATCGACCGGTTGCAGCGGCTGCGGGCTGCGCTGGACGTCGCCACCGCCGACCCGGTGCCACTGCACACCGGCGACGCCGTCGACGCGCTGGCCGAGGTGGCGGCTGCGGCGCCGGCCGACGCCCACCTCGTCGTCACCCACAGCTGGGTGTTGGCCTACCTCGAACCGGACGCTCGCAAGGCGTTCGAGGCGGCCCTGGCCGAGCTCGGGTCACGTCGCGACCTCGACCGCATCGGCATGGAGAGCGGCGGGCTGGTGCCCGGGACCGTTCGCGACGGGCGGGCACGCTCGTGGCTGGGCCGCAGCGCCTGGCGCGACGGGCGACGTGAGGACCAGGTCGCCGCCGAGGTGGACGACCACGGTCGCTGGTTGACGTGGGAGCCCGGGCCGGCACGCCCGATCGCCTGAGAGGCGACTCAGCCCGGTCATCGCCACTTCTCAGGACCGGCTCACCGCCGCCACAGCCCGGCCCCGCACGCTGCAGGCATCGAGTCGGTGCCAGGTCAGCGACTCGAGAGGCACCGGACGGCTGCTGAGACGCTTCTCAGCTTCGGCCCAGGAACCGCTCAGCCGGCCTCGGCATCGTGTGACCACAACTTCGAGGAGACCACCCCATGAAGCACCTCTCACGCTGGAAGACGGTGACGGCCACGGCCGCCACGGCGGCGCTCGCCGCTGGCGCGTTCGGGCTGTCGGCCGCCGTCGCCGGCCCGACGCAGGCGCCCGCCGCCATCGACCTGGACACGGAGTCGACGCTCGGTGAGCGCATCGCCGACGACCGCGGCGTCGACGGCACCGACACCAGCGGCTCGCCCGACACCAGCGGGTCCCCGGACACCAGCGGGTCCCCGGACACCAGCGGCTCGCCCGACACCAGCGGCTCGCCCGACACCAGCGGGTCCCCCGCCTCCCCGGCCACGCCGCCGACGCCGGACAGCCCGGCCTCCCCGGCCTCGCCCGCCAGCGCCGCCTCCATCGACTCGCCGGACGAGGCCCGCTCGGAGACCCGGACCCGGACCGAGACCCGCAGCGACGACTCGCGCACCCGCCAGGAGACCCGGACGAAGCACGCGTCGCCCGACTCCCCGGGAAGCGTCGCGTCGCCGCCCAGCCCGGCCTCGCCGCCGAGCGCGGACAGCCCCGACTCCGTCGACTCGCCGGCCTCGAACGACAGCTGACCACCTCCCGGGCCCAGGACGGCCCAGGACACGATGCCCCGCCCTTCCCGTGCCCCGCGCCCCCCGCGGGGCATCGTGCTGTTCCGGGTCGACGAGGTCTCCCGGTTCGTCCGGTCCAGCACCGCGGGCGTGCTCGTCAGTCCGCGGTGACGGCGAAGGCGCGGGCGATGCGGACCTCGGTCTCCGTCCGCCAGCCGGGATCCTGTGCCCGGTGCGGGCCGGTGGCCAGGGCCAGCCACGCGCCGGCCGTCGCCAGTCGCAGCGCCCGGTCGCCCACCAGTGGGCGGTAGGCCTCGGCGACCTGCGCCGCGTACGCGGACGCCCGGACGGCGATGGTCGGCCAGACGTGTCCGACGACCTCGAGGTGGGCGACGAGGTTGCCGGCGTCGGTCGCGAGGTGTCCCGTGCCCGAGCCGTCGACGTCGAGCAGGCCGGTCACCTCGCCGTCCTCCAGCAACAACTGCCCGTCGTGGAGGTCGCCGTGGACGGGCACGAGCGGGGCGTCGAGATCGGCCACCTCGGCGGCCAGGCGCCGCAGATCGGCGGCCGCGGCCGGCACGACGCCAGCGAGGAAGTCGAGGTGGCGGGTCGGGTCCGCGAAGGCGCGCGGGTCCCGTCGGCTGGTCAACCCGCTGGCGGCGAACCGCTGCGACAGCTCGACCAGGGCCGCCGGGCCGGGCAGCGAGCGACCCGACACCAGCGCCTCCCGCAGGGTCGCGCCGGGCAGGGCCTGCAACGCCACGATCCCCTGCCGGGCGGCGACCCCGATCACGCGCGGCACGGGCACGTGTTCCTGCAGCTGGCGGTGGATGCCAGCCAGCTCCTCGGCGCGCCGGCCGGCCAGGACCTTCAGGTACAGGACCCGGCCGGTGACGTCCGTGCCGGCATCCTCCGGGTCGGTCACGGTCACCTCGACGACCGCCCGGCGGGTCGGCCGGTAGGCACGCGTGCGCAGGCCCACCGTGCCCGGGGGTCCCTGCAACCCGTCCAGCAGCTCGCGGACACGGCCGTGGTCGATCGCCGACGGCAGGCCGGGCAGGAACGGGTCGTGCGGGAACCGCCACACCGCCAGCTGGTCCTCACCGCGCCGCAGCACGAACGTGCCGGGGGGAAGGGCGCGGGCATCGGCGTGCACGACCAGCAGCACCTCGCGGCGGGTGCCGTCGGCCTCGAGCGTGGCGGCGTAGACGTGCGAGACGGCGCGGCCCGGGCGCTGGTGGACGCTGCGCAGCGTCGCCTCGACGAGGCGCGCGCCGGCGTGTCGGGCCGCCTCCCGCAGCACCTCGACGGCCTCGGGCCCCTCGAGGTGGCGGGCGGCGGCCAGCGGGTCGGTCACCGGCGGGGGTTGCACGGACACGGGTCGTCCTCGGTCGGTCGTCACCACGATGCAGGCTCGGTCGCCGCGGTGAGCCGGGCCTGAGGGCGACATGAGAAGGTTCTCAGGTAGGCGACCCGAGCGTCGCCCGTCCTGCACACTGGCGGGCATGAACGTGTTGATCGTCGAGGACGAAGCCCGCATCGCCGCCTTCGTGGAGCGCGGCCTGAAAGCCGAGGGCTTCGCCGTACAGGTGGCTCCCGACGGCGAGACCGGCTACGCGCTGGCCTGCAACGAGGACGTGGACCTGGTCGTCCTCGACCTCATGCTGCCCGGCATGTCCGGCGAGGACGTGCTGCGCCGGTTGCGCCAGCGGCGGCCGGACGTCCCCGTCATCATCCTGACCGCCCGCGACGCCGTGGAGGACCGGGTCCGCAACCTCAACAACGGCGCCGACGACTACGTCACCAAGCCGTTCAGCTTCGTGGAGCTGCTTGCCCGCATCCACGCGCGCCTGCGCTCGCGCGACCAGCGCAACGCCACGGAACTCGAGATCGGCGACCTCACCCTCGACCTGCGCAGCCGCACCGCCCGGCTCGGCGGTCGCGAGGTCACCCTGACGGCCCGCGAGTTCGCGCTGCTGGAGACGTTCATGCGCCACCCCAACCAGGTGCTGTCGCAGGTGCAGTTGATGGACCGGGTCTGGGGCTACGACTTCGACCCCGGCTCCAACGTCGTCGAGGTGTATGTCGGCTACCTGCGACGCAAGCTGCGCAAGGACCTCATCGAGACCGTCCGCGGGGCCGGCTACCGCCTGCGGGCCGACGCCGGCGCCCCGGCCGGCACGGGATCCGGCTGACATGGCCGGCGTGCTGCGGTCGCTGCGCTCGCTGCGGGTCCGCGTCCCCGCCACGGCGATGGCGGTGTTCGTGATCAGCCTGGCCGTCGCGGCCGTGCTGGCGTACGAGCTGCTGCTGCAGGACGGGCGGCGCGACATCGATGTCGTCATCGCCCGTGAGCAGGAGCGGTTCAGCCTGTCGATCTCCGAGCTGCTCGCCGAGGTGCGGGCCGACGAGCCGCAGGCCGAACCCACCGAGGCGCTGCGCGCGGCCGTGACCCGCTACCTGCAGCTCAACCCCTCCACGCCGTCGTACTGGGCGATCGTGACGCTGGCCGACGGCGACCGCCTGGCCGCGGCCAACGGCCCGCCGGAGCTCGAGCCGCTGTACCGGAACAACGCGCTGCCGCAGGGCCGGCTCAACGTGCGCGAGACGATCGACACCGAGGCCGGCGAGGTACGCACCTCCACGGTGCCGATCCTGCTCGGCGGCGAACAGGTCGGGACGCTGCAGATCGTCTCGCCGCTGGCGCCGGTGCGCAGCGAGGCGCTGGAGGCCGCGGGCCTGGTGGCCGCGGCCGCCGGCGTGTCGCTGCTGCTCGGCGGCATCCTGCTGTCCGCGACGCTGTGGCGAGCCCTGACACCACTCGGTGCGCTGGCCGCCGCGGCCCGCACCACGAACCTGCGGTCGCTGGACGCGCGGGTCGAAGAGCTCGACACCGACGACGAGGTGGGCGTGCTCGCCCGCGAGTTCAACACCATGCTCGACCGTCTGGACCGTGCCTCGGCGCAGCAGCGCGAGTTCATGGCCAGCATCGGCCACGAGCTGCGCACGCCCATCACCATCGGCCGCGGCCACCTGGAGATGTTGCAGGCGGTCGGGCCCGACGACCCGGAGCTGACGGCGGAGACGATCGCCATCCTGCAGGACGAGTTGCGCCGGATGGGGCGGCTCGTCGACGACCTCATGGCGATCGCGCGCTCCGGGATGGAGGACTTCACCCGGCCGCGCGAGTTCGAGCTGGTGCAGTGGTTCGAGGAGCTCGAGCTCAAGCTGGCCGGCACCGAACACGGCCGCCGGGTGCGCATCCACCCGCCGCCACCCGTGACGCTGCTCGCCGACCCCGACCGGCTGTCGCAGGCGGTGCTGAACCTCGTCAACAATGCCGGCGTGCACACGCCCGCCGACGTGGTCATCACGGTCGACGCCGACCTGCGTCCGGACCGGGTCGTGATCGCCGTCCAGGACGACGGCGACGGCATCCCCGAGCCCATCCGCGACCAGGTCTTCGCCCCGTTCGTGCGGGCCGGCGACGCCCCGTCCTCGACCGGCCTCGGCCTGAGCGTCGTGAAGGCGGTCGTGGACGCGCACGGCGGCGAGGTGGAGCTCGACACCGGCACGTGGGGAACGCGGGTCGCCCTGCACCTGCCGTGGCAGCCCGCCGCCCATGACGAGGAACTGCTCCCGGGGCCGCTCGAGGCGACCGTCGAGGCGTCGGTCGAGGGTGGGGCCGGGTCGACGACGCGGCTGGCCGGGCCGGCGCCGGCCGCGGAGTCCGTCGGCGAGGACACGCTGCGCCTGCCCGCCGACGCCGACGAGACGCGGCCCACGCTGCGCGTGCGCCGGCCCGGCTGAGGAGGATCCCGTGGACACCCCACGACGGTGGCAGGTCGCCTCGGTGGTCACGGCCGCGGCCAGCATCGGCGCCGGCGCCCTGGCGCTGCACCGCCCCTCCGCCGAGGCCATCGAACCGATCGACCTCGACGTCCTCGCCGCGCAGGTGGCGCCGGGGCCGGACGCCGATCCGCCGGTGACCGGCTCCCTCGACGCCGTGATCGTCCCGCCGGACCTGCTCGAGCGGGTGCCGACGCCGCCGACCCCGGCCACACCGGTGACCGCCGAGACGCCGGCCACACCGGGCGAGACACCGGCGACACCGGCGACACCGGCGACACTGGCGACACCGGCGACACCGGCGTCCATCGCCTCGCCCGACGACGACTCGGCGACGACCAGCACCGCCCCGGCCACGACCTCGCGCACCGCGCCGGCGCCGGCGGACAGCCCCGACAGCGTCCACAGTCCGGACAGCATCGACACCTGAGCGGGGCCGAACCGGTCTACCCTCGACCGTCATGCGTTCCTGGGTCCTGCCGTTCCTCGCCGGCGTCACCGTGGTGGCGCTGGTCGCCACCAGCGTCGGGCTGGTCGTGCAGACCCGCCGCGCGGCGGCGGCCGAGGCACGGGCCGACGCGCTGGCCGTCGAGGTGGAGCAGCTCCAGGATCGCGTCCGGGAGCTGGAATCCGGGCGCGCCGGCGACGGAGACGGCGGGCTGCAGGGCCTGCTCGACGGACTCCTGGGCGGTGAGGGCGGCGGTCTCGAGGGCCTGCTCGGCGGGCTGCTGGGCGGCGACGGGGACGCGGGCGGCCTGCTGGGTGGCGGAGACGCCCCCGGTGCGGCGTGTCTGGTCCCCGACGAAGGTGCCGGACTCGGGGCGTTCGGCGGCCGGGAAGGGCTCTTCGGCGAGGAGGGCCTCAGCGGGCTCCTGGAGGGTGACAGCCTGCTCGGCGACCTGGGCGGACTCCTCGGTGGCCAGGACCCGGCCGGGGAGTCCACGTCGACGCTGCCGGAGGATCCCGACGACCTCGTCGAGGCACTGGTCCCGCAGGTGGCCGACGACCGCGAGCTGACCTGGACCGACCCCGTCGAGGTGGACTTCCTCACGACCTCCGAGGTACAGGCACGGCTGGACGAGTTGCTCGAGGACGATGCCGACCCGGCCCGCGACGACGCCTACCAACGGCTGCTGGTCGCGCTGGGTGCGGTACCGGCCAGCACGGACCTGCCCACGGTGCGGCGGCAGTTGCTCGACGAGCAGGTCGCCGGGTTCTACGTGCCCGACACCGGTGAGCTGGTCGTGCGCGTGCCCGACGACGGGCAGGTCGGCACGCTGGACAAGATCACCCTCGCCCACGAGCTGCAGCACGCCCTGGCCGACCAGGCCCTCGGCCTGCCGGACCTGGAGGCGTTCGAGGGCAGCGACCGCGTCCTGGCCGCCCAGGCCGTGGTCGAGGGCGACGCCACCCTGTTCATGAACCAGTGGGCGCTGGCCAACATCCCGGTGCAGGACCAGATCGCGGCGGCCACCGGCGACGACGCCGCCCGTGCCCAGGCCGGCCTCGACGGCGTGCCGGTCTACCTGCAGCGCGAGTTGCTCTTCCCCTACACCGAGGGGCTGGACTGGGTCTGTGACCGCTGGCTCCAGGACGGCTGGTCAGGCGTGGACGCGGCCTACGCCGACCTGCCGGAGACGACGGCGGAGATCCTCTACGGCGACGCGGCCGCGGTGCCGCGCGAGCTGGAGGTCCCGGCGGCACCCGACGGCCACGAGACGGTCCTGTCCGACGAGTTCGGTGCGGCCCAGCTGCTGTGGCTGTTCGAGGCGCCCGGCGGCGACGAGGCCAAAGCCCTGCCCGACCCGCGCCGATCGGCCGCCGCCTGGGCCGGCGGGCAGGCCGCCGTGTACGCCGATGGCACCGACAGCGCCGTCGCGCTGGTCTTCGGCGATGCCCGCGGGACGCTCTGCGACGACCTCGCGAGCTGGTACACGGCGGCGTTCCCCGAGGCCACCAACACCCGCGAGGGTGCCGTGCAGTCCTTCCTGATGCCCGCCCAGCACGCGACGCTCAGCTGCGACGACGGCGTCGTGCGCCTCGGCATCGCACCCGACGCGGCGACGGCACGGGCCGCCGCCGAAGGCTGACGTCAGCCCTGGTCCATCTCGTCGAGCATCTGCGCCATGCGGCTCATCTCGATCTGCTGATCGCTGACGACGTGGTTGGCGAACTGCGAGATCTCCGGCTCCTGACCGCCGTCGGAGGCGAACAGCTCCTCGACCATCTGCAGCGCCCCCGCGTGGTGACGCATCATGTACTCGAGGAACAGCCGGTCGAACTCCTCACCGGTGGCGGCCTCGAGTTCGGCGAACTCCTCCTCGGTGAGCATGCCGGGCATCAATTCGCCCTCGTGGCCCTCGTGCTCGGCGAGCAGGCTCGGCACCTCGGCGTCGCGCGCCTCGAGCCAGCGGCGCATGAGGTCGATCTCGTCCTCCTGCGAGATGTCCATTCGCTCGGCGAACAGCGGCAGGTCCTCGCGCTCGGTGCGGTCTTCCACGAGTCGCGTCATGCGCAGCGCCTGCGCGTGATGCGGGATCATGCCCTGCATGAAGGCGATGTCCGCCTCCGTGTGCTCGGGCGGCTTGACCGCCTCGGCCGCCTCCTCGGGGGTGAGCTCCCGACTCGGTTCACCCGGCGCGCCCGGCTGGATGATCCGCGGCTGCGCCGCCGCGGTGGTGTCGTCGGCCGACGTGCACCCGGCGACGCCCACGAGCAGCGCCGCGAAACCGGCCAGAACGGCAGAACCACGATTCATGCAAACCTCTCCCAGTGTGCGCTTCGTGCCCCCGATGCCACCATCCGACCTCGACTTCAGACTAGCTTCAGCGCGTCTCCGTACGAGACCCGCGGTCGTCAACCGGCGCGGGGATCGCACGCGGCTGAGGGAGCCACGAGACGTCGGCACGGGGGGCACACCTGGGAGGGTGTACACGAATGAGAGTGCCATTGTCTCGTCCCGTGCGGAGGCGCACGGGACGTTTGCTGTTCGCGGCCCTGGCTGCGACGTCGCTGTTCGCCGGCGCACTGCCGGCGGCGGCGGACACCATGCCGGCCGAAGAGCAGGAGGACGCCGACTTCGGCTTCGAGAGCTTCGAGGCGTCGGAGAGCGCCGAAGCGCCGCAGTTCCCGACCACCGACGACCCGCGCGTCGGGCTGCAGGCCGGCCCCGGTGAGACGGCGGGCCAGGCCATCCTGAACCTGGAGAAGCTCGCGAGCCTGCCGCTGGCGCCGGGCGCGAACACGAACTCGGACCTGGCCTTCACCGGCGACTACGTGATCTCCGGCAACTACAACGGGTTCAACGTCTACGACGTGTCGGACCCGACCGAGCCGCAACTGCGAACCTCCATCATCTGCCCTGGCAGCCAGAACGACGTGTCGGTCTACGGCGACCTGCTGTTCATGTCGGTCGAGGCGACCAGCGCCAAGATCGACTGCACCTCCGGCGGCGTCACGTCGGCGAACCGGTTCCGCGGTGTCCGCATCTGGGACATCAGCGACATCGACAACCCGGTCCAGCTCAATGGCGTGCAGACCTGCAAGGGCTCGCACACCCACACCATCGTGGAAGACCCGAACGACGACGACAACGTCTACGTCTACGTGTCCGGGACGGCCGGTATCCGTGCTGCGGCCGAGCCGCCGTTCAACTGCACGGGCGCCAGTTCGCTGCTGAATCGCGACACGGACAACTTCTCCGTGACCGTGATCAAGGTGCCGCTGGACGACCCGGACGCCGCGGCGATCGTCAACCGCAACGCGCGCATCTTCTCGTTCTGCGGTGACAACTCCTGCGAGGACGATCACGCCAACGGGTCGCTGAACGCCTTCCCGCCGAGCAACCCGCAACCGCTGTACCCCGAGGGCAGTGGGCGTGAGCCGGGTGGTCAGAGCGCGTCGCAGGCCTCCACCTGCCACGACATCACGGCCTACCCGCAGATCGGCCTGGCGGCAGGTGCCTGCCAGGGACGCGGGCTGCTGATCGACATCACCGACCCGGCGAACCCGCGCCGCATCGACGCGGTCGAGGACTACAACTTCGCCTACTGGCACTCGGCGACGTTCAACAACGACGGCACCAAGGTCATCTTCACCGACGAGTGGGGTGGCGGCTCCGGTGCCCGGTGCCGGGCGACCGACCCCCTGACTTGGGGCGCCAACGCACTGTTCGACATCGTCGAGACCAATGAGGGCCTGAAGATGGAGTTCGCCTCCTACTTCAAGCTGCCGATGGTCCAGACCAACCAGGAGAACTGCGTCGCCCACAACGGCTCGCTGATCCCGGTCCCCGGCCGAGACATCATGGTCCAGGCCTGGTACCAGGGCGGGACCACGGTGTTCGACTTCACCGACTCGAAGAACCCCGTGGAGATCGCCTACTTCGACCGCGGCCCGAACCACCCGACTTCGCTGCAGACCGGCGGGTTCTGGTCGACGTACTGGCACAACGGCTACATGTACGGCAACGAGATCGGGCGCGGCTTCGACGTCTTCGACCTGACGACGTCCGAGTTCCTGAACGAGGTCGAGATCGCGGCCGCGAAGCAGGTCCAGTTCGACGAGTACAACGTCCAGGGCCAGGAGCGTCTCGTCTGGCCGGCGACCTTCACCACCGTCCGTGCCTGGCACTCGGCCGCGCAGCGGCAGGGCGTGCTGAGCGCGGAGACGGACGCCAACCTGACCAAGTTCATCGACCGCTCCGAGAAGTCGGCCGACAGCAAGAACGCCGCGCAGCGCCGGAACGACGCCGCGCTGCTGAAGGCGGTCGGCAACCAGCTCGGCGACAGCAGCGTCGAGCAGGGGCTGAAGAACGCCCTTTCGGAGCTGTCCGACACGCTGCGGTGACCCGCGGCTGAGCACCATGGAGGGGCGGCGCGCGAGCGCCGCCCCTCCGGCGTTCCGAACTGCCGCCCGCGTGCGCTGGTTCCACGGCCAGGGACCGTTGTCCTGTCGCCCGGACTACGTTGCCCGCTGTCGTCATCAGCACCCGGGAGAGAGCGGATGACGACGAATCGGGGCGTGCCGCCGGTCCTCTCGTGGACGGGGCGGCGTGCCCCTTCGTCGTTGTGGAGCGCGATTCCTGCGAAGGAGAGACGTACGTGAGAAGCAGCGCGAGAACGAGCGGGGGCCGGAGACGACGGCTGGTGGCCCTGGCTGCCGCCGTGTCGATGTTGGTGATGACGCTGCCGGCCGGCGCCGTCGCCCAGGACGCCGACCCGCGCGAGGGTCTGGCACCTGGCTCGGATGCAACCTCGGGCGGCAACGCCTTCACGGTGCCGAATGCCGACGCCGCGACGGCAGCGTCGAACATGGAGTTCCTGGCCAACCGCCCCAAGCCGGCGTGGACGAACGCTGCCGGGCAGGAATCGGCCGCAGCCGCCTTCAACTACAGCAACATCAACTCCGACCTCGCCTTCACCGGCGACCACGCCATCTCCGGCAACTACCGGGGCTTCGGCATCTACGACGTGTCCGACCCGGCCAACCCGGTGCTCGAGACGATCGTCAACTGCGTCGGCGGTCAGGGCGACGTCTCGGTCTACGGCGACCTGCTGTTCCAGTCCGTCGAGTCGACGTCGGCGCGTCTGGGCTGCAACAACGACGCCTCGCAGCCGGTCTTCCGTGGGGTGCGGATCTTCGACATCTCCGACCTCGAGAACCCGCAGTACGTGGCGGGCGTGCAGACCTGTCGCGGTTCGCACACCCACACGGTCGTCGAGGACCTGAACGACGACGACACCGTCTACGTGTACGTCTCCGGCACCGCCGGTGTTCGCCCCGCGACCCAACTTGCCGGCTGCACCAACCCGACCAACTCCAACCAGGCCTCGGCCTACCTCGACGCCGACGGCAACCCGATCGCGACCTCGCGCTTCCAGGTCGAGGTCATCGAGGTGCCGCTGGACGCTCCCGAGGACGCGGCGATCATCAACGAGGCGCGTCTGATGGCCGACCCGGTGACGGGCAGCCCGGCCGGTCTGTGGCCGGGTGGCAACCACGGTCCCGGCACGCAGAACACGGCGGCGACCGACGCCTGCCACGACATCACCGCGTACCCGGAGATCGGCCTGGCCGCCGGCGCCTGTGAGGGCAACGGCATCCTCATCGACATCTCCGACCCCCGCAACCCGGTGCGTATCGACGAGGTGCTCGACCCGAACTTCGCCTACTGGCACTCGGCGACGATCAGCAACGACGGGACCAAGGTCGTCTTCACCGACGAGTGGGGCGGTGGCGTCGGTGCGCGCTGCCGGCCGCAGGACCCGGACAACTGGGGCGCGAACGCCATCTTCGACATCGTCGATGGCAGGCTCGAGTTCGCGAGTTACTACAAGGTGCCGAACGTGCAGGCCGACAACGAGACCTGCGTGGCCCACAACGGCAACCTCATCCCGGTCCCGGGCCGCGACATCATGGCCCAGGCGTGGTACGAGGGTGGCGTGTCGGTGTTCGACTTCACCGACTCGTCCAACCCGGTCGAGATCGCGTTCTTCGACCGTGGGCCCTACCACCCGGAGGTCTTCCACCAGGGTGGGTACTGGTCGGCCTACTGGTACAACGGCGCGATCTACGGCAACGAGATCTTCCTCGGTTTCGACTCGTTCGGCCTGACGCCGAGTGAGCACCTGAACGAGGTAGAGATCGCCGCCGCCGTGTCGGCCGAGCTGTCGGAGCACAACGCCCAGGCGCAGGTCGAGTACACCTGGCCGGCGTCGTTCACGACCGTTCGTGCCTGGCACTCGGCCGCGCAGCGACAGGACGTGCTTGCAGCCGAGATCGACGCCAACGTCGCGAAGTTCGTCGATCGTGCCGAGGCGGCGACGCAGGCGAACAACGCCGCGCAGCGTCGCAACGCCGCCGCGCAGCTGCGCGCCGTGTCGAACCAGTTGGGCGACAGCAGCGTCGAGCAGGGCCTGCGCGACGCACTGCGGGAACTGGCGGACACGCTCTGACCGGACACCGCAGCGGATGACCGCGAGGGGGCGCCGACTCGGCGCCCCCTCGCCGCGTTCACCGGCCCGGGAGCGGACGACCGCCCGCTCCAGCGGACAGCCGCGGATCGGTCAGAAGACGACCAGGTCGTCGCGGTGGATGACCTCGCGCGCGAAGCCGGACCCGAAGGTCTCGGCCGCGTCGGCCGTCGAACGCCCGGCGATGCGTTGCAGGTCGCCGGCCGAGTAGTTGGTCAGACCGCGGGCGACGGCACGACCGTCCGCGTCGACCACCTCGACGGCGTCGCCGGCAGCGAACTCCCCCACCGTGCCGACGACCCCGACGGACAGCAGGGAGGCGCCGCCGACGCGCAGCGCGTGAACGGCGCCTTCGTTGACCTGCACCTGCCCGTGGGTGCGCAGCGCGAAGCCGATCCAGAGCCGTCGCGCCTCCAGACGCTGGGGCTGGGCGACGAACCAGGTCCCCACGTGCTCGCCGGCGAGCACGTCGCCCAGCACGTCGGGGCGGCGGGCGTTGGCGACCACGGCGTGGGCCGCCGAGCGCACCGCCACCCGCGCGGAGCCGACCTTGGTACGCATCCCGCCCGAGCCGACGTACGAGCCGACGCCGCCGATGGAGGCCTCGTCCAGCGCGTCGACATCGTCGACGCGGTCGACCAGTGCGGCTTCTGGCGACGTGCGCGGATCGCCGTCGTAGAGCCCGTCGACGTCGCTGAGCAGCACGAGCAGCTGCGCGTCGAGCATGGAGGCGACCAGGGCGGCGAGGTAGTCGTTGTCCCCGTACGACAGCTCCTCGGTGGCGACGGCGTCGTTCTCGTTGATGACCGGCAACGTGCCGAGCTCGAGCAACCGCCGCAGCGTCGTGCGGGCGTTGAGATAGTGGCCACGGCGCACGAAGTCGTCCTGGCTGAGCAGGATCTGCGCCGCGGCGCGGCCGTGCCTGGACAGCACGCGCTGGTACTCGTGGATGAGCACGCCCTGGCCCAGTGCGGCGCAGGCCTGCAGCGTCGGCAGATCCACCGGCCGGCGTTCCAAACCGATGAGCCCCATGCCGGCCGCGACGGCGCCCGACGAGACGAGCACGAGCCGCGTGCCGGCGTCCTGCGCCGCGACGAGCTGCTCCGCGACCGCGGCCACCTGGGCACGGTCGAGCTGGCCGTCCTCACCCCGCAGCGACGACGACCCGACCTTCACGACGGCGAGGTCGGGGCGGGCGAACCGTGGCCCGCCGCCACGTGCCGGCGTCACCGTCCGACCTCGACGCGCGTCGAGCCGCTCACGACGGGGCCTGGTCGTCGGCGCCGGGCTCGGCGTCGGTCGGCTCGGCCGCGGCGTCGACGTCGTCCTCGGGATCCTGCTCGCCGGCGAGGATGGCGTCACGTTCCTCGGCCGGCAGGTCGTCGAGGTCCGGGTCGAACTCGAACACCATCTCACCGATGACGACGTCGTCGCCCTTGCGGGCGCCGGCCTCGATCAGGGCCTTCTCCACCCCGGCGCGACGGAGGCGGCCCTGCAGGTAGCGCACCGCCTCCCAGTCGTCGAGCGGCAGCATCTGGACCCAACGCTCGACGCGATCGCCGAGGACCTGGTAGCCGTCGTCGGTGGACGTCACCTCGAAGTCCCGTTCGCGTGAGGTCAGTCGCAGCACGACCTCCCGGTCCGGCGCGGCCGCCTCGACCAGGACCTCGCCGCGGGCCGCCCGTTCGGCGGCGACCATGGCGCCGAGGCGGTAGCGCAGCGGATCCAGGCCGGCGCCGGACACGGCCGACACCTGCAGCACCTGCTCGCCGGCGGCCTCGAGCTGCTCGACGACGAGCTCGGCCATCGCGCGCCCGTCCGGGAGGTCGACCTTGTTGAGGACGACGAGCTGGGGGCGCTGCAGCAACGTGGGGTCGTGGCGGCGCAGTTCGTCGCGCAGGACGGCGAGGTCACGGATCGGGTCGCGGTCGGGCTCCATCGGCACGGCGTCCAGCACGTGCAGGAGCACGAGGCAACGCTCGATGTGGCGCAGGAACCGGATGCCCAGCCCCTTGCCCTCGGCCGCGCCCTCGATCAGACCGGGCACGTCGGCGAGCACCACGTCGATCGGCTGACCGTCGCCGTCCTCGCCGCCGCGCATGACGCCGAGGTGCGGGGTGAGGGTCGTGAACGGCCATGCCTCGACGCGTGGCTTGGCAGACGACAGGCGGGCGACCAGCGACGACTTGCCGGCGGACGGGAAGCCCACCAGCCCCACGTCGGCGATCATCTTGAGCTCGAGCCGCAACGAGCGGTCGCGGACCTTCTCGCCGCGCTCGGCGAACCGCGGCACGCGGCGATAGCGGGTCGCGAAGGCGGCGTTGCCGCGGCCGCCACGTCCGCCGCGGCCGGCCACCCAGCGCTGACCGTCCGCGACCAGGTCGGCGAGCACCGCCCCGGACTCACGGTCGCGCACGACCGTGCCGAGCGGGACCGTGATCACCTCGTCGCGACCTTCCGCGCCCGTGCGGTTCATGCCCGACCCGTGACCGCCGTTACCACCGCGGCGGTGCGGGGAGCGGTGCAGGTCGAGCAGCGAGGTCGTGTTGCGGTCGGCCACGAACACCACGTCACCGCCGCGGCCACCGTCACCGCCGTCGGGCCCGCCGCGGGGCACGTGGGCCTCGCGGCGCATCGACACCGAGCCGTTGCCGCCGTCGCCGCCGCGCACGTGGACCGTGCACTCGTCGACGAAGCTGGGAGTCTCCACGGGTGCGGCTCCGGATCGGAAGGCAGGGTCGAGGACGAAAGCGAACGGGGCGGCCCGTCGGGGCCGCCCTCGCTCACGGATGCTTCGCGCTCCCGCCGGTGTCAGTCCTGGGTCGGCAGGACCGAAACCGTGGTGCGCGTGCGGGTCTTGTGGAAGCTCACCGCGCCGTCGGCCAGCGCGAACAGCGTGTCGTCCCCACCGCGGCCGACGTTCTCGCCGGGGTGGATCTTCGTGCCGCGCTGACGAACCAGGATGCCACCGGCGCGGACGGTCTCGCCGCCGTACTTCTTCACGCCGAGACGCTTCGCGTTGGAGTCGCGGCCGTTGTTGGACGAGCCGCCGCCCTTCTTGTGCGCCATGTCAGATCTCCTCGATGCGGACGGTCGTCCGGTGCTGACGGTGCCCCCGCCGCTTGTGCTGCCGGGACTTGTTCTTGTAGGTGAACACCCGGATGCGCTTGCCCTTGTCGTGGCCGGTGATGGTCGCCTTGACCGACCGCCCGTCGAGGTCACCGCCGGTGGTGACGTCACCGTCGTCGCCGACGACGAGCAGCGGGGTGAGCTCGACGGCGTCCCCGACCGCACCGGTCAGCTTCTCGATGGTGACTTCCTGGCCGGGCTGGACCCGGTACTGCTTGCCGCCCGTGGCGATGACCGCGTACACGGTGGCCTCCTGGATCTGCTGCCGCCCCGAGCACGAGGCGAGGTGGACGTGAAAGGTCGCTCTGGAATACCCGTCCCGGTCCCGGGAACCCTTTCCGGCCACGTGCCAGCGCACAAGGCGTGGCGAGTCGGTCGTACAGGACCGGGGCGCCGGGCGAGGGGCGAGACGGGCGCGCGAGCAGCCGCGTCGGGCAACGCGCGTCGCGAGAAGGTACCCGGGCGGTGCGTGAGCGGTCAACCGGCCGCCGTATCCTGACCGCTGCCCGCGGCACCACCGACGTGCCCGGCGCTCCCCCGTCGCCCCCGCCCCTGCGAAGGTGCCCCGTGCGTGCCACCTGCGCCGACCACACCCGCCGCGCCGACGAACCGCTGGCCGGGTCGGCACCGACCGCGCTGGGCTGGTTCTGCGTCGAGCAGTCCGGCGCCTGGGGCCGTGACGCCGTGCGCGAGTCCGGTCTTCCCGAGCATGTCGGGGCGGCGCTGCAGACCACCGTCACGGACCTCGACGTCCGGCTGCAGGTGATCCGGCGGCCGAGCCACCGCGAGGGGCGGTCCCGCCACGGCGCCCCGCGAACGGTGCTGCTCGCGCACACCGGCGACGAACCGTGGCTGGAGGTCGTGGAGGTCGCGGACGTCGAGGAGGTGGCCGACCTGGACCCGGCCGTGTGCCTGTCGCCCACGCCGCCGGGGCTGGGCCGGCGGGTCACCGAACCGCGCTACCTCGTGTGCACGCACGGCAAGCGTGACCGCTGCTGCGCGACCTACGGGCGTCCGATCGCCGACACGCTGGCCGCGCTGCACCCGTCACAGACGTGGGAGGTCTCGCACGTGGGCGGGCACCGGTACGCCGGCAACCTGGTGGTGCTGCCACACGGCAACGTCCACGGCGGGCTGGACGTCGCGGGCGCGGTCCGGGTCGTCGACCTGCTGGCGGCCGACCGCCTGGACGTGCCCTCCGCCCGGGGACGGTCGGGGCTGTCGCGTGCGGCGCAGGCGGCGGACGTGCTCGGACGCACGAAGCTCGACGTGGACGCGCTGGGCGGCGTCGTCGCCGGCGACGTTCAGCCGCTGGCGGGCGGCCACCACCGCGTCCACCTCGACGTCCAGGGGCGTGCGTATGAAGCCGAGGTCGTCGAGGAGCCGACCGGCCGGCCGCGGCTGGTGTCCTGCGACGCCGCCGAGCCCGAGGACCCCGGCGTCTGGCGGCTGGTCTCGCTGACGGCCGTCTGACCCACCTCGAGGTTGCGACCCGGCCGCGACGCGGCCACGCGCTCAGCCGCGTGCGGCGTGCCAGAGGATCGACGGCAGCAGGCCCCGGTCGCCGGTGGCGGTGAACTCGGCCAGCTTCGGCGCCAGCTTGGCCAGCCCGCGGTGGGTGTGGAACCACACCGGCTTCATCGGCGGCCGGAACGGGCCGCGGACGACCGACTTCTCCACGTCCTCGAGCAGGTAGCTGTTGTGCACCACGCCGCGACCGGACTGGATGTCCTGCGGCGTCGCGCCCGGGTAGGCGCCCCACGTGGTGCTGACCATCCCGTAGGCCACCGCCGACCAGTGGTTGACCACCACCGAGCCGTAGCGCAGCCGGTCGATGGCGCGTTCGACGGCGGCCGCGATCTCCGGGTCGCGCAGCGACTCCGGGTGGACGATGATCGAGGCCGACAGGGTCCCCCACAGCGTCTCGTTGCAGAACTCCACGGCGGCGTCGAGGTAGTCGCCGACCGTCCGCGGCGCGTCGAGCGCGACCTCGCCGAACACGCCGCAGAACGCCTCGGTCGTGAAGGCGACGTCGTCGAGGTTCCTCGGATCGAGGTCGGGGATGAACGTGAACGGCAGCCGGTCCCCGCCGTCGTCCGGCGCCTCGCCGTACCACTCGGCGGTCGGGTGCGCACCGGTGAACTCGCGCCAGCGGTCGACGGCGCCCGGGTAGTAGGGCACCCGCGGCTCGGCGCGGCGCAGCGAGTCGCGGATCGCGTTGACGAGCTTGCGGCGCCTGGCCCACTGCCGGTGCTGGATCACCATGCGGGCGGCGACGCAGTTGAACCCGGCGTTGTTGACCAGCATGGAGGCGATGTTGTCCCCGTGGAAGGCGACGTCCTTGTCGCTCCACGGGCCCGGCACCACGATGACGGGGCTGACGTTGCCGAGCTCGGACGTGATCGGCTTGTCCAGCAGCGGCTCGCCGGCGGCCTTGCGGCGCTCGCCCTCCTCGCCGGTACCGAACACGATGGCGTCGTGGGTCCGGTTGGAACCGGTGATGTGGATCGCGTCGACCTGCTGGTGGTGGGTGAGGTGGCGGCCGACGTCGCCGCCGCCGTACACGATGCGCAGGAAGCCTTCGCGCACCAGCGGCTGCAGCGCCGCGGCGACGTGCGCGCCGAGGTGCTCGTTGACCGGGTTCATCTTGAGCAGGACGACCCGGTTGCGTGCGAACAGCTCGTACAGGGCGTCCATCGGCCCGATCGAGGAGACGTTGCCGGCGCCGAGCACCAGTGACACGGCCGGCTCGGACGCCTCCGGGTCGCGGTAGACCCGGCCCATGCGCGCCTCGGCCTCGTCGAGCGAGACGTGCGGCTGCAGGCGGACCTCGCCCGTGAAGCCGGTGAACAGCAGCTGGTCCTCGAGGTCGGCGGGGAACACCTTGGCGACGACCTGGCCGCTGGGGGCGACCTCCAGCGACGGCGGACGCGGGCGCCCCGTGTCGCGGATCTGCTCGAGGCTGCGGGCGAGCAGGCGCAGGTTGCGCAGCAGCACCACCGGTCCCGAGATCCAGTCCTCGCCCATCAGCGGCGAGTCGCGGCGCAGCCCCTTGGCCTCGGCGGCCGCCAGCGTCCACGCCGGGGCGGCGTCGAGCGTGTCGTCGACCAGTTCGGCCAGCAGCTCCAGCCGCTGATCGATGTCGGTCGCGACCCAGGCCGCGGCGCGTTCGCGCAGCGTGGCGAGCGCGGCGTCCAGGTCCTCGCGGGACGTCGCGGGAACGCCGTCCTGCGGCTCCGGGATGGCCAGGGTGCCCGTCATGCTCGCCGTCACGGTGACTCCTTGCCCGACACCACTCCCCCGAGGCGAGGGAGGCGCCGGCGAGGGTAGCCAGCGCCCGGGCGGCCCCGGCACCGGCCCACGGCACGGCGAGGATCAGCTGGAGGTGCCGGCCCGCCAGCTGGCGTGGAGCCCGGCATAGACGCCGCCCGCGTCGACGAGCTCGCGGTGCGGGCCGCGCTCGACCACCCGGCCGGCGTCGAACACCAGCACCTCGTCGGCGGCCTCCGCGGTCGACAGCCGGTGGGCGATCGTGATGGTGGTGCGCCCGCTGGTGAGGCCCACCAGCGCCCGCTGCAGGCGGACCTCGGTGGCCGGGTCCACCGCCGAGGTGGCCTCGTCGAGCACCAGCAGGTCGGGGTTGGCGACGTAGGCGCGCGCCAGCGCGACCAGTTGGCGCTCGCCGGCCGACAGCGCGTTGCCCCGCTCGCCGACCGGTGTCCGCAGGTGCTGGGGCAGCTCCGCGACCCAGTCGGCCAGGCCGAGCTCCACCATCGCGAGCTCGAGGTCCTCGTCGTCGATCGACGGGCGCCCCTGCCGCACGTTGTCGGCGATGGTCCCGTCGAACAGCATGCCGTCCTGCGGCACCATCACGACGCGGCGGCGCAGCGAGTCGAAGCGCACCCGGTCGAGCGGGGTGCCCGCCAGCAGCACGCGCCCCTCGGAGGGGTCCATCAGGCGGGTGAGCAGCTTCGCGAAGGTGGTCTTGCCCGACCCGGTCTCGCCGACCACGGCGACGCGGGTCTGGGGGGCGATGTCGAGGTGGACGTCGTGCAGCACCTGCGGGCCGGTGGCGTTGCGGCCCGTCTCACCGGGCCGCGGGTAGCGGAACGACACGTGCTCGAACGTGACCCCGATCGGGCCCTTCGGCAGCTCGACGCCCTCCTCGCCCGGGTCGGCGACGTCGGGGTCGAGGTCGAGGACGTCGAGGACGCGGCGCCAGCCGGCCACGGCAGTCTGCCCCTCGTTGATGACCTCGGTCGCCATCAGCACCGGCTCGACGAACAGCGCGATGAGGAACAGGAACGCCAGCACGGTGCCCGGCGTGACCTGGTCGTCGACGCCGAGGACGACGCCGGCGAGCACGACCGCGGCCGTCGCGATACCGGCGAACACCTCGCCGCTGCCGGAGAACACGGCGGAGAGCTTGCCGGCCCGCAGCGCGGCCCGGCGGTGGTCCTCGATGCGCTCGTCCAGGCGCCGCTGGGTGCGACGTTCGATGCCGTAGGCACGCACGACCGGGGCGCCGACGACCGTCTCCGCGAGCGCCCCGAGCATCCGGCCGACCCGCTCGCGCACGGCCAGGTACGCCGTGGTGAGCCGGACCTGGAACCAGCGCGCGGCGAACAGGAACGGCACGAACACGACCAGCACGACGACCGTCAGCTGCCACGAGTAGTACAGCATCACCAGCAAGGAGACGGTCAGCTGCCCGGTGGCGGTGATGAGGTTCAGGCCGGCCCACTGCATGAACCGGCTGATCTCGTCGATGTCGGTCGTCACCCGTGCGGTCAGCGTGCCGCGCTGCTGGGTCGCCTGGTGGAGCATCGACAGGTCGTGGATGTGGCGGAACGCCCGGACGCGCAGGTTGGACAGCGCCGTCTCCACCACGCTGGCCAGGCGCCAGTTCATCCAGCCGCTGGCGAGCGCGGTGACCACGACGGCGACGCCGGCCAGCACGACCGCGTTGGCGACGGCGGCGATGTCGACACCGCCGCCGGTGCCGCCCAGGCCGTCGTCGATGGTGCGCTGCACGGCGATCGGCACGATGGCCCGGCCGGCGGTCGCGACCAGCGCGAGCAGCAGCGTGCCCGGCAGCCCGATGCGCAGCTCCGGGCTCAGCGAGATGCCCCTGACCAGCGTCCTCCAGGCCCCGTCGACGTGCTGGTCCCCGGGGGCGCGCGGCGGTGTCGTGGTCGCGCTCATCGGACGACCCCGTCCCCGGCGTGCTGGCGGCGTTCGGCGTCCGCCTCGCGGGCCTGCTCCTCGTAGGCGGTGACGAGGGCGGCGTACGCGGGCACCTCGCGCAGCAGGTCGTCGTGTCTGCCGCGCCCGTCGATGCGGCCGTCGCGGACGAACACGACCTCGTCGGCCAGGGCGATCGACCCGCGCCGGTAGGCGACGACGATCACGGTCGAGGGCAGGGCGGCGTCGGACAGCCCGCGCAGGATCTCCGACTCCACCGACGGGTCGACGGCAGAGGTGGCGTCGTCGAGCACCAGCAGCCGCGGCTTGCGGATGAGGGCCCGGGCCAGCGCGATCCGCTGGCGCTGACCGCCGGACAGGCTGGCGCCGCGCTCGCCCACCTCGGTGTCGTAGCCCGCGTCGAGCTTCATCACGAAGTCGTGGGCCTGGGCGAGCCGGGCGGCCGCCTCGACCTCGGCGTCGGTGTAGTCGCCCCCGAGCGTGATGTTCTCGCGCACGGTGTCGTCGAAGAGGAACGCCTCCTGGAACACGATCGCGACGTCGCTGGCCAGCCGGTCGCGATCGAGGTCGCGCACGTCGCGACCGTCGAAGCTGACCACGCCCCGGTCGGGGTCGTAGAGCCGCACCAGCAGGGCGGCGACGGTCGACTTGCCCGACCCGGTGGGGCCGACCAGCGCGACGGTGCGGCCCGCCTCGACGTCGAAGGTCACCCCCTCGACGCCGCGGGTGGTCGGTCCCTCGAGGTCGAGGGCCTCGCCGGCCTGGGGCGGGGTCTGGCCGGCGACCGGTTCCACCTCGGGCCGGCCGGCGGCGAGGTCGGGGCTGCCCGCCGACAGGTCCTCGCGGTCGCTGCTCGGGTGCAGGTAGCTGACGTCGTCCAGCCCGGTGCGCGCCCCGCCGTCGCGGGTGTCGCGGTGGCGGCCGTAGACCATGTCGCCGACGGCGGTCAGCACGCGCTGCACACGGTCCCAGCCCACGATGGCGCGGGGCAGTTCGCCCAGCAGCCACCCGAAGACGCGGATGGGCAGGGCGACCAGTCGGAACAGGTAGGCGAACGTGATGAGCGCTCCGGCGTTGATGGCGCCGTCGCGCACGCGCATGGAGCCGACCAGCAGCACGAGCAGGATGCCGACGTTGGGCAGCGCCTCGATGACGGGGTCGAAGAAGGCCCGCAGGCGCCCGACCACGATCATCTTGTCGCGCAGGTCCTCGGAGATGCCGCGGAACTTGTCGGCCTCGGCGGCCTCCCGGCCCATCGTCTTCACGACCAGGGCCGCGTCGAACGACTCGTGGGCAACCTCGGACACGTCTGCGCGGGCCTGCTGCGCCACGGTGGCGGCGTAGCGCATCTTGCGCTGGTAGTACCAGTTCGCCAGGCCGAGCAGGGGACCGACCGAGAAGCCGATCGCCGCCAGGAACGGGTCGGTGAACACCAGCAGGCCAGCGGTGATCACGAGCAGCAGCGACGCCCCGAACGCCATCGGCAGCGGGGCGGCGACGAAGAAGGCCGACTCCACGTCCGCGTTGGCGTTGGACAGCAGTTCGCCGGTCGGGTGGCGACGGTGCCAGGCGATCGGCAGTTCCAGGTAGCGACGCGTCACCCTGCGGCGGTAGTCGGCCTGCAGGCCGTACTGGGCCACGTAGGCACCGAAGCGGCGCCCGAACACGCCGATCGCCTTGAGGGTGGCGACGGCGACGATCGCGGCCATCGCCGTCGCGACCAGGCCGCGGTCGACCTGGCCGGCGTCGAAGGCCGGCAGGATGACGTTGTCGGTCACCCACCCGAGCACGAGCGACGAAGCGACCGTCATCCCGGCGTACACGGCGGAGCCGCCCATGCCCCAGGCGAACGGCTTGGGGGCCGACCGCAGGGCCTGGGCGATCACGACGGCGCCGCGACGGACGATGCCGTCGCGGGCGCGTGGGGTCGGGCGGGAGGTCACGGCGCTCACCCGAGCGAGACTACCCGGTGGGTTCGACGCCTCTCGACGGCCACGACGTCAGGTTCGGCAACCGTCGAATGCCAGGCGATAGGTGCCACGCTCGGCCTTGGCGGCGTACATCGCCTCGTCGGCCCGCCGCAGCAGGTCCTCGGCGTCGGCACCGTCGGCCACGAAGGCCACCCCGACGCTGCCACCGATCCGCACCTCGGTGGTGCGCAGCGCGAACGGCTCGGCGAGGGCGTCCACGAGCGCGGCGGCGACCACCTCGGCGTCCTGCCGCGTGCGCAGCCGCCGCAGGAGCACCCCGAACTCGTCGCCCGACAGCCGCGCGACGACGTCGCCGGCGCGGACCGTCGCCCGGATCCGGGCGGCGACGGCGACCAGCAGTTCGTCGCCGACGGCGTGGCCGTGGCGGTCGTTGACGCCCTTGAAGGCGTCGAGGTCGATGAAGCAGACCGCGTCGGCGCTGGCACGCGAGGCGACGCCGCCCGCGATGGCCTGGTCGAGGTGGCTGGCGAACAGCACGCGGTTGGCCAGGCCCGTCAGCGCGTCGTGCGTGGCGGCGTGGCGTGCCTCGGCGAGCAGGCGCAGCCCGGAGATGGCGGTGCCGGCCTGGTCGGCGAGGCTGCTGAGCGCCCGGCGGGTGCCCTCGTCGCCGACGGGTGCCCCGGTCCGGCGGGTCCAGCACGCGTAGACGGCGCCGAGGTAGGTGCCGTGCACGGTGATGGGCGCGGCGAGCGCCACCTCGGCGTCGAAGAGCGTGAGCGTGGTCCGGATCCAGGGGTCGTCGTCGGTCGCGGCCAGCACCCGCGGCCGCCAGTCCCGCAGCGCCTCGGCGACCAGCGGCGTGTCGTCGACGTCGACCGTGAGGGCCAGCAGCGCCTCGGTCTTGTCGCCGAAGCCGTGCACGGCGGTCGCGCGCAGGCAAGCGGCGGTCTCGTCCCACAGCAGCAGCGCCGACCGCTCCGCGCCGACGACCGTGGGGATCGCCTCGGCGACCCGGCGGGCCGCGCCCAGCTCGGTGTGCTCCTGTGCGAGCCCGTGCGCCAGTTCCAGCAGCGCCTCGGCCCGGGCGCCGCGGGCACGGGCGTCGGCCAGCGCACGGGCACGGGTAAGAGCCGTGGCGGCCAGACCGGCGTAGGCGTCGAGCTGGTCCTGCTCGGCCGGCAGGAACCCCTCGCCCTCCGGCAGCTCCGCGGCGAGCCAGCCGTAGCGCACGCCGGCGGCGGTGACCTCGGCGGTCAGCCGCTCGGGGCCGGCCACCTCGTCGGCCCCGGCGAGCAGTCGGCGACCGAGCTCGGCGGCGCGGGCCGGGTCGAAGCCGTCGCCGATCACGCGCGGCGCGTCCTCGCTGGGCAGGTCGACGGCCAGCAGGTAGCGCTGCGCACGGACGGCGGCGCTCGCGCGCGTGGCGATGCGACCGAGCACCTCGTCGAGGTCGTCCGAGGAGACCAGGTCGGCGACCGTGCGCTGCAGGTCCACGACCTGTTCGCGCAGCGCCGCGAGCTCGAAGGTCGCCGCCGGGTCGACCGCCCGCCGGCCGCCCAGACGCCGCCGCGGGTTCCACGCCATCTCGAAGACGCAGGCGTCGGCGCCGGCGACCTGGCACTCGCGGTGCTCGATCCGCGCCGGCGGGAGCCCGAACAGCACCGTCACCTGCGTGAGCAGGCCGCGCGTGTAGTCGCAGTCGTAGCGACTGGGCGCGCGCGGCGGGTGCAGTCGGTAGGCGACCGTGCCGTGCCCGCGACCGACGTCGCGGGCGTGCATCGTGGCGCTGGCGGAGAACTTGACCTGGGCCTTGGCGACGCTGCGCAGGACCTGTTGCGGGCTGCCGAGTGCGCCGATGACCAGCCGCAGCGCAGCGCCGACCTGCTCGTCCAGGAGTGCCTCGCCGACGTGGCGACCCACGTCGGGGTCGCCGAGCACCGCGTCGGCCGCCGTGAACAGCGCGACCTTGGTCTCGTAGGTGGACCAGGTCCGCTCGTCCTCGAGTTCGGCCTGGGTGTGGGGGACGCCGGCGAGGGCGAGGACGTCGTGCACCGCCTGTTCGCCGCCGTGGCGGCGGACGTACGCGAGGACGAGGCGGGTCGTGATGCCCGCCGTGTCCCGTCCGTCGCGCTCGCCCGTCATGGCCGCCGCCCCCGGTCGTCCGACCACGTCGAGGCACCCGTCGGCCGCGAGGTCGCTTGCGTCAGCAACGGCCACGGACCGGCGCGCGCAGCGCCCGCCGCCGGTGACGGTCACGGCCGCAGCGCCGCCGCTGGTGACGGTCACGGCCCGCCAGCCGCCGGTTCCCCGCCGAGGCCGACGAGGAACCGGCGGCAGGAAGAGCGTCACTCCAGTTCGCTGACGAGGCCGCGGCCTTCGCACTCCTTGCAGGTGTGGCTGAAGGATTCCACGAGGCCCTGGCTGACGTTCTTGCGGGTCATCTGGACGAGGCCGAGCTTGGAGACGTCGGAGACGCGGGTCTTTGTCCGGTCGCGCAGCAGTTCGCGCTTGAGGCGACGCACGACCTGTTCCTGGTTGGACTTGAGCAACATGTCGATGAAGTCGATGACGATGATCCCGCCCATGTCGCGGAGGCGCAGCTGGCGGACGATCTCGTCGGCGGCCTCGAGGTTGGTCTTGAGCACGACCTCCTCGAGGTTGGTGTCGCTGCCACCGGTGAACTTGCCGGTGTTGACGTCGATGACCTTCATCGCCTCGGTGGTCTCGATGATGAGGTAGCCACCGGAGGGCAGCCAGACCTTCTTGCCCATCGCCTTGCGCAGCTGGTCGGAGACGTCGTAGGCCTCGAACAGCGCCGGGAGGTCCTTGCGGCGTTCGCGTGCGGCCTCGAGGTCGATGGTCCCGGCAGCTGGCCGAGCCTCGCCGTCGGCGGTCGGCCCGCCGTCGCCGGCGCTCTGGTCGTCGGCCTGCCCCTCGCCGGCCTTGCCGTCGCCGGCTGCCTCGGCGTCGCCGCGGCCGGGTGCGGCCTCGGCCTCGGCGTCGTCGGCGGCGCTGGCGCCGTCCGCCGACGGGGCACCGGCGGCCTTGGCGCGGGCGTCGGTGGTGGGGGCGCCGTACAGCTCGACCTTGTCGAGCAGCTCCGGGGCGACCTCGTCGAGGTAGTCGCGGACCTGGTGGTAGAGGTCCTCGTCGTCGACGATGCAGCGCTCGAACTCGGGCCCGAAGTTGTCCCGGATGACCTTGACGACCAGCGGCGGCTCCTCGTAGACCGCGGTCAGGGCCTTGGCCTTGTCCGCGGCTTCCTCGACGCGCTGCCACTTGGCCAGCAGCCGTTCGAGGTCGGCCGTGATCTGCTCGTCGGTGGCACCCTCGGCCGCGGTGCGCACGATGACGCCGTGCTCGGTCGGCTTGACCTTCTTGACGACCTTGCGCAGGCGGTCGCGCTCGCGGTCGGTGAGCTTGCGCGAGATGCCGAACAGGTCGGAGTTGGGCGCCAGGACCATGTAGCGGCCAGCGAGGGACAGGTGCATGGTCAGGCGCGGGCCCTTGGAGCCCATCGGGTCCTTGGTGACCTGCACGAGCACCTTCTGACCCGGCTTGAGCACGTTCTCGATGCGTTCCTCGTCGCCCTCCTCGAGGTCGAGCTCGTCGTAGAGCACCTCGCCGGCGTACAGGACGCCGTTGCGGCCCTTGCCGATGTCGAGGAACGCGGCCTCCATCCCGGGCAGCACGTTCTGCACGCGTGCCATGTAGATGTTGCCGACGTAGGTCACGTCCTCCTTGCGGGTGACGTAGTGCTCCACGACGGTGCGGTCCTCCAGGACCGCGATCTGCGTGCGGTCCTTGCGGGCCGTCACGAGCATGGTCCGAGGCGGCCCCTCCAGGATCGCCCGGCGCACCTCCTCGGGCACGCCGCCGGGGCGCTGGGAGCGACCGCGGCCGTTGCCGCCGCGCGAGCCGTTGCCGCCGTTGCTGCGACGGGAGCGCTTCGCGGCCAGGCGGGTGCCGCCCTTGGCCATCGCGGCCTCGACGGACTCGTCGTCGGTGCCGCCGCCGTTGCCGGCGTCGTCCTTGCTCGCGCCATCGCCGCGATCGGACCGCTCCCCCGCGGCCTTCCCGCGCTTCTTCTCGCCAGCGCCGTCGTCGCGGGCGTCGTCGGCCGAGGCGGCGTCGTCGTCGCCGCTGGTGTCCTTGCCTGCCTCCGCCTCGGCACCGGCCCCGCCGTTGCCGCCGCGGCCGCGCCCACGGCCACCGCGGCCACGCCGGCCGCGGCGCCGTCGGCGGCGTCCGCTGCCGCCGGACTCGCCGTCGTCCTCGCCGTCCGACGACGGATCGCGGTCCTGCCGGGCGTCGGCGGCCGCCCCGGCGCCGTCGCCGGCCACGTCGGCGTCGCCCTTCGCGAGGTCGTCGCCCTTCGCGCCGCCGCCCTTCGCGCCGTCGCCCTTCGCGCCGGCGTCGCGCTTCACCCCGGCGTCGTCGGGCGCGTCCGCCGCGTCACGGTCGGCCGCGGACGGCGAACGGCGCCCGCCCTTACGGCCTCGCCCGCCACGGCTGCGCGAACGGGAGGCGTCGTCGCCGTCGGCGGCGTCGGTCCGGTCACCCTCGGCGCCGGCGGAGGTGGCCTGCCCGCCGGACTGGTCCTCGGACCCGCGGCCGGGCGCGTCCTCGGCACGGTCCTTCGTCGGCGCCTCGGCTGCCGCGGGCGACTCCGAGGCGGTGTCGCGGTCGGCCGGCGCCGCATCGGTCGAGCGACGGCGCGTGCGGGTACGCGACGTGGAGGCGCTGCTGCGGGAGCGGGAGCGACTGCGGGTGGGGCTTTCCTTGGACTCCTCGGTGCCGGGGATGTCTCGATCGGTCGGGTCGGTCACTTGGTGGCTCGCTTGGTCAGGCGGCCTCCGCATCGACATCCAGGGCCAACGGTTCGACCTGGCCACTGAGGGCCTCACGCAGTCCCTCGGGCACGTGCTCGCCCTGTGCCACCCGTCGGGTGGTCGGCGGGTCGGCGACGTCGCCGTGCGAGAGCGCGGACAGCAGGTCGTGGGGTCGAACGGTGGGGCCGTCGTTGCGGAGCACCGCACGCAGGACGGTGCGCACGCCGGCCGCGGCGTCGTTGCCGCCGGGCTCGGCGCGGTGCGAGACGGCGAGGGCGAGTACCGCGGGTCGCACGTCGATCGTCCGGTCGCCGTCAGGGCGGTGTCGGACGACCTCGGCGTGCTCGGCCGCGAGCAGCTCGTCGCCGCGTCGCCGGAGCAGGTCCGCCAGGGCGGCGGCATCGGCACTGAGCCATTCCTGCTCCCAGAGCGTGGCCCGAAGCATGCGCGCCAGCTTCGGCGCGCCATCGGGCACTTCCAGGAAGGTCGTGATGTCCATGCCCTCGGGGAGGGTCGCGGACAGTCGTGCCAGGTCCCGGGCCGGGACGATCGGCACGGCGAAGGTCAACTCCGCGTACTCACCGGTGGACTGGTAGCCCACCGACAGCGCATCGGGGAACGACACCTTCGCGTGGGGTGTGAACCCCTCGGAATAGGCGATCGGGAGGTCGACCCGGCGCAGCGCCCGCTCCCAGATGGACGTCAGGTCGCGCGCCGAGACGAAGCGCGTGCGACCGGTCTTGGTCCACCGGATGCGGATCCGTTGCTGCTGCACGGGTCCTCCAGGTCGTCGGGGTGCGGCACCTCGCCGCACCCAGCCGACGGTGTCGGGGTGCTCCGCGCCCCAAGAGCGGGACGCGGCGGGACCCTAGCCGCCGGAGGCGTAGCGTTCGGGGGTGGTCGGAAGGGTGTCCTTGCCGCCCAGGTGCGACGGCAGCACGGGAAGCTGGAAGCCGCCGGTGTAGCCGGTGTCGTGCTGGATGCTCAGACCGGGGCACACGCCGCAGTCGTAGCAAGGGGACCAGCGGCAGTCGTCGAGTTGCTTGTCCGACCGCGCGTCCTGCCAGTCCTCCCACAGCCAGGACTTCTCCAGGCCGCTGTCGAGGTGGTCCCAGGGCAGGGCTTCCTTCTCGTCGCGCTCGCGGTGGCTGTACCACTCGAGCGAGACGTCGGTCTCCGCCATGGCCTGCCGCCAGGTGTCGAGGGTCGGCATCTCGTGCCAGCCGTCGAACCGGGCGCCCAGGCGCCAGGCGCGCTCCACGGCCGCGGCGACCCGGCGGTCACCGCGCGCGAGCAGGCCTTCGATGACCCCTTCCTCGGGGTCGTTGGTGCGCAGTTTCAGGCCGCCGTGGTCCTTGATGGCGTGGCGGATCAGCGACAGCTTGCGCTTGATCTCCTCGGGCGAGTCCTGCGCGGCCCACTGGAAGGGGGTGTGCGGCTTGGGCACGAACCCGCCGACGGAGATGGTCACCTTGTTGGCACGGCCGTGACGGCGCGCGATCTCGTAGGTCTTGATCCCGAGGTCGGCGATCGCGAGGACGTCCTCGTCGCGCTCGGTCGGCAGCCCCACCATGAAATAGAGCTTGATGTGCCGCCATCCCTCGCTGAACGCGACCTCGGCCGTACGCAGCAGGTCCGCCTCGGACACCATCTTGTTGATGACGGCGCGCATCCGCTCGGAGCCGGCCTCGGGCGCGAACGTGAGGCCGGTGCGCCGGCCGTTGCGCGACAGTTCGTTGGACAGCGTCACGTTGAACGCGTCGACGCGCGTCGAGGGCAGCGACAGCGAGGTGACCGTGCCCTCGTAGGCGTCGGCGAGGTCACGCGCCACCGGTCCGATCGCGGAGTGGTCGGCGGAGGACAGCGACAGCAGCCCGACCTCCTCGAAGCCGGTGTTGCGGACGCCCTCCTCGACCAGCTTCTGGATCGTCTCCGGGCGGCGCTCGCGGACGGGGCGGGTGATCATGCCGGCCTGGCAGAACCGGCAGCCGCGCGTGCAGCCACGGAAGATCTCCACGCTGAAGCGCTCGTGGACCGTCTCCGTCATGGGGACGATCTGCTTCTGCGGGTACTGCCACTCCTCGAGGTCCTGGATCGTGCGCTTGGGCACGATGGTCGGGACGCCCGACTCGATCGGGACGGTCTGCTTCAGTCGCCCGTCCGGCGTGTAGCGCGGCTCGTAGAAGGCCGGGACGTAGACGCCCTCGACCCGGGCCAGCTCGCGAAGCAGCTGGCGGCGGTCGCTGCCGCCGGCGGCCTTCCAGGCCCGCACGACGTCGTCGATCTCCAGCGTGACCTGCTCGCCGTCGCCCATCACGGCCGCGTCGACGAACGGCGCGAGCGGCTCGGGGTTGTAGGCGGCGTGTCCCCCGACCAGCACGATCGGGTCCTCGGCGGTGCGCCGGTCGGCGTGGATCGGCACGCCACCGAGGTCGAGCAGGTTCAGCAGGTTGGTGTGCCCGAGCTCGTGCGGCAGGGACACCCCGAAGACGTCGAAGGCCCACACCGGCCGGTGCGACTCCAGCGAGAACGCCGGGATCCCCTGCTCGCGCATCAGCGCCTCGAGGTCGGTCCACGGCGCGTACGCCCGCTCGGCCAGGGCGGTGGCGCGCTCGTTGAGGAGCTCGTAGAGGATCTGGATGCCCTGGTTGGGCTGGCCCACCTCATAGGTGTCGGGGTAGCACAGCAGCCAGCGGGTCTGCGCCGCCAGCCAGGGCGTGACGACCTGGTTGTGCTCACCCCCGACGTACTGGGCCGGCTTGCGCACCTGCGGCAGCAGCGGCTCGAGCACCTCGTAGTAGCCGGGCGGCACCGTGGCGGCGTCACCTGGACGACGGAAGGCGGCCCGCGCCCCGCGTGCGGGCGTGGCCGGGACGGACATCGTCGGCGCGGTGCCGAGCATGAGGCCTCCGGGACCGGGTGGAGGGTGCGGCCGGACCCGGACGTGGTGGACGTCGGCGGCGCACCCGAGAGGCGGAAACCCCGGGTGTCGGCGACGTGCGCCACGGAGCCGGGGTCCGAACGTCGGTGGCAGCGTACCAACGGCCTCCCGGGCCGCACGCGGCCGGCCACGCGCCCGTCACGCCGGGGCCGTGCCGATCGCCGGACGGCCGTCAGCCGGGCCCGAAGCGCCGGCCGATCGCCAGCGCGACGCCGCTGGCGAGCAGCGCCACGGCCGCCAGGCTGAGCGGGATCGTGGCCAGCCCCAGCGCCGAGCCGACGGCCCCGACGACGAAGGGCGTGACGCTGGCCCCGACCAGCGCCGCGAGCACCGCCGCGGTGGTCGCACCGGCCGCGTCCGGCAGCGCCCGGGGCAGCCACACCATGGCGGTCGGGAACACCGGCGCGAAGCACAAGCCGGCGGCCACGAACGCGTAGGGCGCCAGGGCGGGCACGCTCGCCAGCGCCAGCGCGATCGCGGCCAGCGGCAGGACGACCTGCACGAGACGGCCGGGACGCACGCGCGCGAGCACCAGGGCGAACAGGAACCGCCCCCCGGTGATCGCCAGCCAGAACCCGGACGTCCACCGTGCCGCGGCGCCCGCGTCCCAGCCGCGGAACTCGACGTAGGTCGCCAGCCACGTGGCGGTGGCCGCCTCCGCGGCCACGTACAGGCCGAACACGAGCGAGAACGCCACGACGTGCCGGCGCGGCGCCGTCCGGCCCATCGGGTCCATGGCGGGGCGCGGCGGCGTCGAGGTGGTCCTCATCAAGGGGATCGCGGCGAGCGCCGCCACGCCGACGACCGCGAACGCCACACGGTGGCCGGCCACCGACAGCAGCAGCGGCAGGCTGACGGCACCGACCCCGAAGACGCCGTGCATGCAGGCGACGACCATCGGCGTGCGGCGGCCGGTGTCGCGCGGATAGACCGAGTTCATGCCGTTGGACAGCAACCCGAAACCCGCGCCCAGCACGACGGTGGCCGCCAGCACCAGCAGCATCGACGGTGCGGCGGCGGCCGCCAGCCCGCCGACGCCCAGGACGGCCACGCCCAGTCCGAGCAATCGTGCCCGGCCGCCACGCCGGCTGACGGCGGCCCAGGTGAGCACGCCCACCATCGCGGCCAGCGGGTGGACCGACGCGGGCAGGCCGGAGACGAACTCGCTGACGTCGAACAGGCGTCGGAACGCCGGCGCCGACGGGCCGTACAGCGCGGCCACGCCGCCGGACACGAAGAAGCCGAGGAAGCCGCCGGCCAGCGCGGTCCTCGACAGTCGGAACCGCGGGGGCTCCGTCGGCAGTCGGGTGGCGGTCAAGTGATCAGAACCGTCGCATGTGGACGTTGAGGAGCAGTCCGATCAGGCCGAACCACACGATCAGCGAGGTGCCGCCGTAGCTGACGAACGGCAGCGGGATGCCGGTCACGGGCATGATGCCGACGTTCATGCCCACATTGATGAACACCTGCAGGGCCAGCATGGCGACGACGCCCGACGCGAGCAGCGTCCCGAACAGGTCCTTGGACAGCACCGCGATCCGCAGCCCACGCCAGATCAGGATCAGGAACAGGGCGAGCACCACGCTGGCGCCGAGGAAACCGAACTCCTCGCCGACGACCGTGAAGATGAAGTCGGTGTGGTTCTCCGGCACGAACGCCAGCGCGGTCTGCGTGCCCTGGAACAGGCCCTTGCCGAACACCTGCCCGGAGCCGATGGCGATCTCGGACTGTTCGGTCTGGAACCGCAGGGTGCGGTCCAGGCTCGGGTCACCGGCGCGCGCGAACGCGGTCAGCCGGTTGAGCTGGTACTGGTCGAGCAGGTCCTGGGTGAGGGCGAAGACGATCGCGCCGATGCCGGCGGCCCCCAGGGCGATCAGGTAGCGGGCCGGCACGCTGCCCACCAGGAACAGGATCGCGAGCAACCACACGAACACGATCGAGGTGCCGAGGTCGGGCTGGAGGAAGACCAGTCCCATCGGGAGCAGGGTCAGCACGAGGGAGATCCCGACCGTGGGCAGCCACGGTTCGCCCCGGCGTTCGTGGATCCAGGCGGCGACCGCGACCAGGACGGCGACCTTGGCGACCTCGGAGGGCTGGAGCTGGAAGCCGCCCAGCACGATCCAGCGCTGCGAGCCACCCCGGGCCGTGCCCAGCGGGGTGAGCACCAGCACCAGGAACGCCAGCGACGCGACGTAGAGCACCGCGGCGTAGCTGCGCAGATGGCGGTAGTCGATGACCGCGGCCCCGACCAGGACGACGATGCCGAGCACCAGCGCCATCAGCTGCCGGCTGACGTACAGCGTCGACGGCAGGCCCTGCTGCTGGAGGGCCGCCAGCTTGGCGCTGTAGATCATGACCAGGCCGAGGCCGGTCAGCGCCAGGGCGGTGAGCACCAGGATCGGGTCGAGGTGCTTCACCGGCGCGTAGGCGTCCATCCAGCGGGCCTGGACGCGCTCGCGCATCATCTTCTCGGCGCGGTCCTGGCCGAATCCGACCTCCATGCTCACCCCCTCCCGTCAGTCGTAGATGGCGTCGCCGGCTTCGAACTCGGCGTCCTCGGCGTCGGTGATGTCGAACAGGTGCTCGAAGATGTTGCGGGCGATGGGCGCGGCCGTCTGTGAGCCGCCGCCGCCTTCCTCGACGTTGACGACCACGACGTACTCGGGGTCGTCGGCCGGGGCGTAGGCGGCGAACCAGGCGTAGGGCACCTTCGGCTTCAGCTCGGCGGTGCCGGTCTTGCCCGCGACCGGGATCTCGTCGAGCGGGAACGGCGTGCCGCGCGTGAACGCGCCGTGGGCGGTGCCGCGCTCGTGCATCACGACGTCGCGCAGGCCGCGCTGGATCGCGGCCATCTCGGCGTCGTCGAGGTCGAGTTCGCTGATCGTCTCCGCCTCGATCTCGCGCACGACCTCGCCGGTGGGCGTGACGACCTGCCGCCCGAGCAGCGGCTGGTAGAGGGTGCCGCCGTTGGCGATCGCGGCGTAGTGGGCCGCGATCTGCAGCGGCGTCACGAGGATCTCGCCCTGCCCGATGGAGGTGTTGACGGCGTCTCCACCACGCCACGTGCCACCGGAGGTGCAGTTGTCCTCCAGCACGGCCCGCCGGTACGAGCCCGGCTCGGCCTCCTCGGCCTGGGCGCACCACAGGTCGCGCCGCTCGAGCCAGTTGTTGTACTTGAGCTCGCGGCTGGGGATGTGGCCGGCGAGCTCCGACGGCAGGTCGATGCCGAGGCGCTTGCCGAAGCCGAAGCGCTCGGCGACCTGCGGCAGGATCTCGTCCGGCTCGTCCTGGTTCTGCTCGCGCTGCCACTGGCGGTAGGCCAGCTCGTAGAAGTAGGTGTCGCACGAGCGCATCAGCGCCCGGTCGAGGGCCATGGCCCCCTCGGCGGCGGGGTTCCAGTTGCGGAACGTGATCCCGCCGACGGAGTAGCTGCCCGGGCAGTCCACCGGCGTGTTGGGGCCGACGAGCCCGGCCTCCATGTAGGCCGCGCCGGTGACGGTCTTGAACACCGAGCCGGGCGGGTACTCGCCCTGGATGGCCCGGTTGAGCATCGGCGCGTGGGTGTCCTCGTCGCCCTCGGCGAGGTTCGGGAACAGGTAGCGCGCGTACTCGGTGGACAGCCCGCCGACGAACTCGCTGGGGTCGAAGGTCGGGTAGGAGGCCATGGCGAGCACGCGACCGGTCTGCGCCTCCAGCACGACCGCGGAGCCGGCCACCGACGGCAGGTTGCGGCCGCTGTAGGTGTGGATGTCCTCGCGGCTGGCGACGATGCCGTCCTCGAGCAGGGTCTCCACGGCCTGCTGGAGGTCGAGGTCGAGGGAGGTCACAAGGTCGTTGCCGGGCTGCGGCTCGGTCTCGCGGACGACGTCGACGACCGTGTTGCGCGCGGTCACCTCGAGGGTGCGGCGCCCGGAGCGGCCGCGCAGGTCGGCCTCGTAGACGTTCTCCAGGCCGGTGCGGCCGACCTGCTCGCCGCCGCGGTAGTCCGCGAAGGCGGGGTCGGCCAGTTCCTCCTGGCTGATCTGGTTGAGGTAGCCGACGAGGTGGGCCGCCAACTGCCCGTGCGGGTAGGTGCGCACCGGCAGGACCTCGGCGATGACGCCGGGGAACAGCTCCTGCTGGGTGCGGACCGCGAAGACGACCTCCTCGGTGACGTCGAAGGCGATCGGGATGTGGCCGAGCGGGCTGTAGTGCTGGCTCGTCATCCTCCCGACGATCTCCTCGCGGTCGAGGTCGAGCAGCTGCGAGAGCCGCTCGAGCACCTTCTCCGCGGTCTCGTCGGTGGGTTCGCCGTTGCCGTCGAGCAGCAGCTGGCGGTCGGCGCTGATGGTCAGCGCGGGACGGTTCTTGACCAGCTCGTCGCCGTCGCGGTCGAGCATGCGGCCGCGGGGCGCCTCGACGAAGACGGTCCGCAGCCGGTTGCCGTCGGCCAGCTCGGCGAAGCGGTCACCGGCGAGCACCTGTAGGAACCACAGGCGCGAGAACAGCGCGACGAACAGCGCGATCACGAGGACCGTCAGGAACGTCAGGCGCAGTGCGGGCGAGGAGTCGTTGTTCGCCATGCGGCTCACGGAGGGGTGCGAAAGCGTGCAGGAGATGGAGCTGACCCGCGGGCCCGCTGACCGGTTCGTGACCGGCGACACGAACGGTACCAGCGGGGATCAAACGCACCGCAGACGGCCGGTGTTCCCCGCCGCACGCCGACGTCCCCCGGCCTTCACGGAGATTTCACGGCGCGGCCGGTGACGGTTCGCCCCCACGTGCCGAACGCTGCGCCTGGCTGAACGCCACCGGGTACACGGACCGCGGCCGGTGACGGGCCCGCGTGTCCATTCCCGCCATCGGCGACACCGACCGCGGCCGGTGACGGTTCGAATCGACCATGCGCGCGGAAGAGTGCACACCCAGGTAAGGAACCGGCCGCAGAATCAATCGAGCACGCCGGGGCCGCTCAAAGGGAAACGGTCGGACAGGCGGCGCACCGCGCCGAGGACGATGGGGGCGAGCAGGGTGTTGTAGAGCGCGACGGCGACGGAGGCCTGGGCGAGCATCAGCGGGGTGGTGCGGTCCTCGCCGAGCAGGAGCGCGACGACCCCGTAGGCGGCGGTGCCGAGCAGTCCGGAGAGGAACGCGAGGATGACCGGTGCGGTGATGGACTCGGGCGCCAGGTAGGGGCGGGCGAGGCCGACGGTGAAGCCGATGGCGGTGTAGACCAGTGCGGCGAGCCCGACGGGTGATTCGCTGACCAGCAGGTCGGTGAGCAGGCCGGCGGCGAAGCCGACGCGCAGCCCGGCCAGCGGGCCGTCGCGCAGGCCGACCGCGAGCGTCACGAGCAGCAGCAGGTCGGGCCGGAAGCCGGCCAGCGTGAAGAACGGGAACAGGGCGGTCTGCAGGACCGCGGCGGTGACGAGGAGCAGTCCTACGACCAGGACGCGCAGGATCACGTGCCGTCCTCGTCGTCGGCCTGGGCCTCCGCGTCGTCACCGTCGGACCCGTCGGACCCGTCGGCGTCCGGGTCCGCCTCGTCGTCGTCTTCGTCGCCCTCGTCCTGTTCCGCGGTGGGCGGGCCGGGTGGCGGGGTGAACTCCGGGTCGGGTGACAGTTCGAACGGCGGCAGTTCGACGACGGGCTCGCTGGTGACGACCAGCACGTGGTGGATGCGGGTGAAGTCCACGAACGGCTGGATCTGGACGTCGAGGACGAGCCCGGCGGTCACCTCACCGACGGAGGCCACGCTGCCGATGGGGATGCCGCCGGGGAACGCGCCGGACTGGTATGCGGAGGTGACGATCTCGTCGCCGACCTCGATCTGCGCCTCCGGGTCGAACGGCTGGAACAGCATCGGGTCACCCCCGCGGCCGATGACCGTGCCGGTCTCGCCGTTGGCGGCGTGGCGGGCCGGCGCACCGAAGTTGGGGTCGATGGCCAGCAGCACCCGGGCGGCGTTGCGTTCGACCTGGATGACGCGCCCGACCAGACCGTCGCCGTTGACGACCGGCATGTCGCGTTCGACGCCGTCGTCGGTCCCGACGTCGATGACGACCGTCCACTCGAAGCCGGTCGGGCCGAGCGCGACCACGCGCGCGGCGACGGCCTCGACGCCGGTCCCCTCGCGCATGCCCAGCAGCTCGCGCAGTTCCTCGTTCTCGCGCTCGACGTCGGCGACCGAACGCCGCCGTTCGCGCAGCTCGTCGACCTGGGCGCGCAGCCGCTCGTTCTCCGAGCGGGCACGGAAGAGGTCGGCGACCGAGCCGGCAGCGTCCCCGACCGGGCGCACGAGCGTGACCAGCCCGTCCTGGATCGGGCGGAGCACGGCCGTCAGCCCGCCCCGCAGGCGGTCGAGCGGGCCGTCGTCACCCGAGCGGAAGTCGACGGTGACGAGCACCAGCGACAGCAGGACGAGGACGACGAGCAGCGCACGCGCACGTCGACGCTGGAACACCGGCGCGGATCAGTGACGCGAGGAGGAGATCAGCACCTTCTTGAGGGCTTCGAACTCCTCGAGGCACTTGCCCGAGCCGATCGCGACCGAGGAGAGCGGGTTCTCCGTGATGTGGATGGGCATGCCGGTCTCGTGCTTGAGGCGCTCGTCGAGGCCCCGCAGCAGCCCACCACCGCCGGTGAGGACGATGCCCTTGTCCATGATGTCGGCGGCCAGCTCCGGCGGCGTCTTGTCGAGGGTGTTCTTCACCGCGTCGATGACGGCGTTGACGGGCTCCTCGATCGCCTTCCGGATCTCGTCGGCGGACACGATGATCGTCTTCGGCAGGCCGGAGACGAGGTCGCGGCCCCGGATCTCCGCATGCGGCTCGTCGGCCAGCGGGAACGCCGAGCCGATCGCCATCTTGATCTCCTCGGCGGTGCGCTCGCCGAGCATCAGCGAGTACTCCTTCTTGATGTAGGAGATGATCGCGTCGTCGAGCTCGTCACCGCCGATGCGGATCGACTGGCTGGTCACGATGCCGCCGAGGGAGATGACCGCCACCTCGGTGGTGCCACCGCCGATGTCGACGACCATGTTGCCGGCCGGCTCGTGGACCGGCAGGCCCGAGCCGATGGCCGCGGCCATCGGCTCCTCGATGATGTAGGCGGCGCGGGCGCCGGCCTGGATGGTGGCCTCCTCGACCGCGCGCTGCTCGACCCCGGTGATGCCGGACGGGACGCAGACGACGACGCGCGGCTTCGCCAGGAACCGGCGCTTGTGCACCGCCTGGATGAAGTAGCGCAGCATCTTCTCGGTCACGTCGAAGTCGGCGATGACGCCGTCCTTCAGGGGCCGGATCGCCATGATGTGGCCCGGCGTGCGGCCGATCATGCGCTTGGCCTCGGCGCCCACGGCCAGGATCGCACCGTTCTTGGTGTTGATCGCCACCACGGAGGGCTCGTTGAGCACGATGCCACGACCCCGGACGTAGACCAGGGTGTTGGCGGTGCCGAGGTCCACGGCCATGTCGCGACCGAGGAACTGGAAGGTGTTGCCGATGTTCGCAGCCACGGGGAGACCTGCCGGGCTCGGGGGATCAGGGGGATGCGACGGCCGCTGACGCCGACGGCGAGCGGGAGCCGTGTGCCACTCCGAGACGCACGCACCGAGCGTACGCCCCGCGGGCCGCGAGGATGCTAACACCTGCCGGCAGGACCCGCGTCCCGGTGACGGCGCCGCGCGCGTCCCGTCCGTCCGGGCCGCGCCGGGAACCCGTCAGATCGTGCCCCTGCGGGCGAGGCTGACCCAGTCCGGCCCACCGACGACGAGGTGGTCGAGCAGCTGCACCCCGACCAGTTCGCCGGCGCGCGCCAGCCGCCGGGTCACCGCCTGGTCGTCCCGGGACGGCTCCGGGTCGCCCGACGGGTGGTTGTGGGCGAGCACCAGTGCCGACGCGTTGGCGAGCAGGGCATCGCGGAAGACGTCCCTGGGCGACATGAACGTGTGGTCGACGGAGCCGATGCTGATGGTCGACACCCGCAGGACGCGGTGCTTGGTGTCGAGGAACGCGGCGACGCAGCGTTCGCGGTCGCGGAAGGCGACGCGTGGCACCAGCAGGTCGGCGGCGGTCTCCGGACTGGTGACCGCGATGCGCTGACGGTCGCCCGGGACGAACGGGTCGGGCCCGCACGCGAGGCAGGGCGCCAGTTCCCCGACCCGTCCGTCCGGCGCACCCACGGCCCATGTCGTACTCATCCGTTCCCCCGTCGTGGTCGGCGTCGCGTGGCGGGCGGCAGCCTGCCGCACGGCGTGCGCGACGGCGGATCGGGCACGCGCGGCGCTGGGGAAAACGGCGATGCGTGCATCCGGACCTGCCGCTCGGGCGTGTCAGGATGCACGCATCGGGGTCGGGGCCCGGCGCCGCGAGCGCCGGCCCGGCCGGCCTCAGAAGCGGTCGGGGAAGAAGATGCCCAGCTCGCGCTTGGCGCTGTCGACGCTGTCGGAACCGTGGACGATGTTCTCGCCGATCACGGTGGCGAAGTCGCCACGGATGCTGCCCGGCGTGGCCTCGAGCGGGTTGGTCGCGCCCATCAGCGTGCGCATCCCGGCGATGGCGCCCTCGCCGGCGACGCACATGGCGACCAGCGGGCCGGACGTGATGAAGTCGACGAGCTCGCCGAAGAAGGGCTTGTCGGTGTGCTCGGCGTAGTGCTCCTCGGCGGTCGCCCGCGCGAGGGTGCGCAGCTCCAGGGCCTCGAGGGTGTAGCCCTTGCGCTCGATGCGGGCGATCACCTCGCCGACGAGGCCGCGCTGGACGCCGTCGGGCTTGACGAGGATGAGGGTGCGTTCGTTGGCCACGGGAGGCTCCTGGGTCGAAGAAGAAGGGCAGCGCGACACCGCCGAGGTGGCGGCGGGGGTGGGTCGGCGGGGCAGGTTGCCCGGCGGCGCCCCCGGCCACAAGTCGAGGGCCCCCGGCAACGCGCCGCGCCGGGCGGTCAGCGGTCCTCGTCGATCAGGCGGTCGAGGGCCTCCTGCAGGGCGTCGTCGTCGGCCAGCAGCGCCGACAGCTCGTCGGCCTCCGCGGCCAGCCCGCCGTCGGCGTCGTCGTCCTCGTCGTCGGGCTCGCGCACCACCTCGTCACCGCTGTCCACGACCGGTAGGTAGCGGTCGCGCGCCGCCCCGACGGTGTGTAGCGAGCCGGCCACGAGGATCCCGTCGAACTCGCCGGCGACGGCCTCGGCCAGGTCCAGCGCCGACGTGACGTCGTCGGCCACCTCGACCGGCGTGCCGGTGCCCTCCCAGACCTCCTCGGCGGCGTCCCGCATGTGGCCGAGGCTGGCGGCCCGGGGGCTGTCGACGTGGGTGACGATCACGTGCGAGGCGACGTCACGGAAGGCCCGCAGGATGCCGGCGATGTCCTTGTCCTCGAGGCAGGCGACCACGAGGATCAGCTCGCGGAATCCGAACGACTCGCCGAGCGCCGCCGCCGACGCCTCGGCGCCGTGCGGGTTGTGGGCGCCGTCGAGCACGACGGTCGGTTCCCGGTTGACGATCTCCAGCCGACCGGGCACGGCCGCGGCACCCAGGCCGTGACGGACCACGTCGTCGTCCATGGCCGCGAAGCTGTCGCCGGTCAAACCCACGAACGCCGCCAGCGCCAGGGCGGCGTTGCGGGCCTGGTGCTCGCCGAACAGCGGCAGCAGCACGTCGTCGAGCAGCCGCTCCCCCACCCGCAGCGTCAGCAGCTGGCCTCCGACGGCCACCCTGCGGTCGACGACCTCGAAGTCACGGCCAGCCCACCACAGCGTGGCGCCGTGTTCGGCGGCGGTCGCCTCGACGACGTCGGCCACGTCGGGGTGCTGGCGCGCCGAGACGACGTGCGAGCCGGGCTTGATGATGCCGACCTTCTCACGCGCCACCTCGACCGGCGTGCCGCCGAGCTGCGGGTGGTCGACGTCGATCTCGTTGATGACCGCGACGTCGCCGCGGACGAGATTGGTCGCGTCCCAGCGCCCGCCCATGCCGACCTCGAAGACGCCGACGTCGACCGGGACGTCGGCGAACCACCAGTAGGCCATGGCGGTCAGCTGCTCGAAGAAGGTGACCCGGTCGGCGTCGGGGCCGGTGGCCTCCACGGCCGCCTGGTCGAGCAGGTCGGTCAGGACGGCCACCTCGTCGTGCACGGCCGCGAACCGGGCCTCGGAGATGTGGCGGCCGGCCAGCGACAGCCGTTCGCGCACGGTCTGCAGGTGCGGCGAGGTGTAGGTGCCGGCCGACAGGCCCGCGGCCGAGCACAGCGCCCCGACCATCCGCACGACCGAGCCCTTGCCGTTGGTCCCGGTGACGTGCACCGAGGGGTAGGCCAGCTGCGGGTCGCCGAGCATCTGGGCCAGGCGCGTGATCCGGGACAGGTCGGGGACCATGCGGCCGGGGCCGCGCGAGCCGAGCGCCTCCAGGGCGCGGGCGAAGGCGGGATCGGTCGGTGGCAAGGACGGGCCTCGGGTGTCGGGTGCCAACCCCATCGAGGCTAGTGGCTGCCGAGTGCACCGCCGACCGGGCCGGGGCCGGGCTGCCGGTGGTGACCGCCCGTGTCGTATGCCCGTCGCTGCACGCCGCCAGCTGGCGGCGCGCGTCGCCGTCAGGCGCGTGCGGCCGCCTGCCGTGCCGCCCGTGCCGCCCGCTTCTCCTCGTGCCGGGTCGCGAGCTGGTCGAGGCCCTCGAGGAAGCCGGCGAGCTGCTCGCGGGCCTGCTCCGCGGCGGCGTCGAGGCCCTCGAGCTCGAACACCTTCCAGTGGCGCAGCAGCGGCCACACGACCTCGTCGTGGTGGACTCGCAGGTCGTAGATCTGGGCGTTGGCGATCTGCACCGCCTTGCGCTGGAAGTCCTTCATGCCGCTGCCGGGCATCTCGAAGCCCATCACCTCGGCCGCGATCGCCTCCATGGCCGCCGAGGGGTCGACACGCATCGAGGCCGACAGCAGGTTGCGGTAGAAGATCATGTGCAGGTTCTCGTCCTTGGAGATCCGCGCCATGATCCGGTCCGCGACCGGGTCGTCGCTGTAGCGGCCGGTGTTGCGGTGGCTGATGCGGGTCGCGAGCTCCTGGAACGACACGTAGGCCATCCCCCGCAGGGTGTCCTTGCCGTCGCGGTCGTAGCCGGTCATCACCTGCTGCATGCGGTTGCGCTCGAGCTCGTACGGGTCGAGCGCGCGCGTGACGACGAGGTAGTCGCGCAGCACGATCGAGTGCCGGCCCTCCTCCGCGGTCCAGCGGTGGATCCAGTTGATCCAGGCGCCGTCGCCGTGCGCGAACAGCTCGTGGATCTCGCGGTGGTAGCTGGGCAGGTTGTCCTCGGTGAGCAGGTTCACCTCGAACGCGATCTGGGCCACCCCCGTCAGCCGCGACTGGTCCGGCGTCCAGGGATCCTTGTCGAAGTCGCGCCCCACCGAGTACGGGATGTAGTCGTGCGGGAACCACTCGTCCGCGATCTGCTCGTGGCGGCGGAGTTCGGCCTCCGCGACCGGCTCGAGCTCGGACAGCAGGTCTCGGTCGGTCAGACGGGCGGTGGCCATGCGCGACTCCGGTCGACGAAAGCTACGTCGCCGTAACTTACGGGTGGGTAGCTCGACCGGTCAACCCGTCCGGAGGCCGTCACCCGGGGGTCAGTCGGACATGGCGCTGAGGGCGTCGACCCGTTCCTGCAGCTGTCCGATCTGGACGTGCAGGTCCTCGCGGCGGGCCTGCTCGCGGGCGACGACGTCGGCCGGCGCACGCTCCACGAACGCGGTGTTGCCGAGCTTGCCCTCGACCCGGGCGAGCTCGCCCTCGGCCCGCGCGAGCTCCTTCTCCAGGCGCCCGAGTTCGGCCGCGACGTCGATCAGTCCGGCCAGCTCCACCTGCGCGCTGCCGGCCGCGAACACGATCGTCGAGGTACCCGCGCGCTCCTCGAGGGCGTCCACGAAGCGCAGCTCGGACAAACCGGCAAGAGCGGTGACCAGCGGTTCCTGCGCCTCGATCACGGCCCGCTGGTGGGTCGCCAGCGTGATCGCGAACCGGGCGGAGGGCGCGATGCCGTTCTGCGAACGGAACTTGCGCACCTCGGTGACGAGGTCCTGCAGCACAGCGAAGTCGCGCTCCGCCTCCGGGTCGGCCGTCGCACGCGCCTGCGGCCAGGGGGCGACCATCAGCGACCGGCTGCCGCCCTCGGCGCCGGTCAGCGCCCGCCACAGCGCCTCGGTCACGAACGGCATCACCGGGGCCAGCAGGCGCAGTAGGTCGTCGAGCACCACGGCCAGCACCTGCCGCGCGACCTCCGCCGCGGCCGGGTCGTCGCCGTAGAGGCGGACCTTGACGGCCTCGAGGTACCAGTCGGCGAGCTCGTCCCACGCGAAGTGGTAGAGCGTGCGGGACACGACCGGCCAGTCGTAGGCGTCGTAGGCGGCATCGACCTCGGCCCGGACGGCTTCCAACCGCGACAGGATCCAGCGATCCTCCAGCGTGAACGACGCCGGTGGGGGCAGCTCGTCCGGCCGGGTGCCGTCGAGGTTGCTCAGGGCGAACCGGCCGGCGTTCCAGAGCTTGTTGGCGAACCGCTTGGCGCCCTCGACCCATTCCTCGGCCATCGGTACGTCGGTGCCGGGCGCGGCCGAGCGCAGCAACGCGAACCGGGTCGCGTCGGCGCCGTACTTGTCGACGAGGTCGAGCGGGTCGATGACGTTGCCGAACGACTTCGACATCTTCTTGCCGAACTCGTCGCGCACGAGTCCGTGGTTGTGCACGACCCGGAAGGGCACCTCGTCGTGCAGCCACAGGCTGATCATCAGCATGCGGCTGACCCAGAAGGTGTTGATGTCGTAGCCGGTGACCAGCACGGAGGTCGGGAACCAGGTCTCGAACTCCGGGGTCCGTGTGTCCGGTCCCTCCCAACCCATGGTCGTGAACGGCCACAGCTGCGAGCTGAACCAGGTGTCGAGCACGTCCTCGTCCTGGACCCAGCCCTCGCGGTCGAGGTCGGTGCGCGACACCTCGATCTGCCCGTCCGGTCCGTACCAGGCGGGGATGCGGTGCCCCCACCAGATCTGGCGGGAGATGCACCAGTCGTGCAGGTTGTCGAGCCACTCCAGGAACGGCTTGGTGCGGCTCTCCGGCACGAACACGGTGCGGCCGTCGCGGATCGCCTGGGCGGCCTTCTCCGCCAACGGGCGGACGGCGACGAACCACTGGTCCGACAGGCGCGGCTCGACGACCGTCTTGCAGCGCTCGCAGTGGCCGACCGCGTGGGTGTGCGGCTCGACGCCGACCAGCAGCCCCAGCTCGTCCAGAGCCGTCTTGACCTCGCGGCGGGCGTCGAACCGGTCCAGGCCGGCGAAGCGCTCCCCCACCACGTCGGTGAGCGCCGCCGCGTCGTCCATGATGTCGATGACCTGCAGGTCGTGACGCTGGGCGATCGCGTAGTCGTTCGGGTCGTGGGCCGGGGTGATCTTCACCGCCCCGGAGCCGAACTCCGGGTCGACGTAGTCGTCGGCGACGATCGGCAGCGTGCGGTCCTGGAACGGGTGGTGCACCTGGCGGCCGACCAGGGCGCGGTAGCGCTCGTCGTCGGGGTGCACGGCGATCGCGGTGTCGCCCAGCATCGTCTCCGCGCGGGTCGTGGCCACCTCGACGAACCCGGGCTCGGGGTCCGCGTCGGTCGGGACGAGCGGGTAGCGGAAGCGGGCCAGCTCGCCGACCGTCTCCTCGTGCTCCACCTCGATGTCCGACAGCGCGGTGTGGCAGCGGGGGCACCAGTTGATGAGCCGGTTGCCGCGGTAGATCAGGCCCTGCTCGTACAGGGTGACGAAGACCTCGCGCACGGCGCGCGAGCGGGTGTCGTCGAACGTGAAGGCCTCGCGCTCCCAGTCGCAGGACGCGCCCAGCTTGCGCAGCTGGCGCAGGATCATCCCACCGGACTCCTCGCGCCACTGCCAGGTGCGTTCGACGAACGCCTCGCGGCCCAGCGCGTGCCGGTCGGTGCCCTCGGCGGCCAGCTGCTTCTCCACGACGTTCTGGGTCGCGATGCCGGCGTGGTCGGTTCCCGGGATCCACACCGCGTTGCGGCCCTGCATGCGTGCCCGGCGGATCAGCACGTCCTGGATGCTGTTGTCCAGCGCGTGGCCGATGTGCAGCGAGCCCGTGACGTTGGGCGGCGGGATCACGATCGAGTAGGGGGCACCCTCGCCGTGGGGCGGCACGGTGGAGCCGTCGGGCTCGGCGTGGAACAGGCCCGCTCGCAGCCAGTCGTCGTACAGCTCCGGCTCGACCGCGGCCGGGTCGTAGGCCTTCGGCAACTCGCTCACGGCGTCGTGCTCCCCGGGAGGACGGTTCAGGACGCGCGCCCGGGTACTCGGCCGACGGGCGAGACGGGGCGGGGCGCGTGGACCCGCCGAGCGTAGCGACGGGTGTCCAGTGGGCTCCATGTCGACGTCACCGGCGCGCATGGCACCGGTGACGTCGAGGTAGCACGACGGGCGGTCAACCGGTCCGGCCGCCACCCTCCCACGCGACCCCCGGCCACGGTGGCACGTCCGACGCCCAGACCCGCGGCGGGACGCTGCCGTCGCTCGGGGCGACCAGCAGCCGGCCGGCCGTGTCGACCATCGCCAGCCAATCCTCGCCGGGCGCGTACGCCGACGTCTCGATCCGGTAGCGGTCGGGGGCACGCACCCGCCAGACCTGCGCGTCCGTGGTGGCGTCGTGGACGATCAGGGTGTCGCCGTCTCGCTCGGTCCAGACGGCGGCCGACTCGCCGAGCGGCTCGTCGGTGGTGTCTGCATGCTGGCCCGTGACCTGCCCGTTCGCCGGGTCGACGGAGCGCAGCCGCGTCGCGCCGTCCCAGACACGGACGAGGACGTCACCGTCGTCGGTCCAGCCGGCGATCTCGGCCCCTTCCGGGCTGCACCAGGGTGTGGCGACGGGACCGGTCGGCTGCGCGACGTGGATGCAGGACTCCTCGTTCTCCCAGGCCATCCAGGCCACGGCCGCCGGCGGCGCCGGGTCCGGCTCGTCGGCGAGCGCGGACAGCGCCGGCGGGCGCTCGAGGCCGAACAGGACCGTGAGCGTCACGACCACGAGCACGAGTGCACCGGCCAGCACCAGCAGCCCGATGCTGCGCCGACCGGTCTCCGGCGTCGGCGTGCCAGGACGCTCGAGCACGGTGCTCATCGTGGCACCTCCCCGCCGACGTCGGCGTCGCCGATCTCGCGGCGGGCCCGACCGATGCCGACCGCAAGCAGGATCAGCAGGAGGCCGACGACCAGCATGCTGGCCGGACCGCCGATGGCGTCCCCGAACCACGCGAACACCAGCCGCGGCACCAGGAGGAACAGTCCGAGCGCGCCGACCACCAGCAGATGCAGCGCGTCGGTCAGCACCGCGAGCGCGACCAGCCCACCGGCGAGGACGACCCCGAGGAGGAGCAGCAGCCACTCCCTGCCTTCCCACGGGGCCTGGCAGGCGAGCAGGGCCACGACCGCGCCGGCCACCTCGGCGACGGGACGCGGCTCGAGCCACGCGCCGGCGCCGAGGACGAACCAGGCGCCACCGACCGTCGCGACGGTCAGCCCGATCCAGCCGGCGTGTGGCGGCAGTGCCGGCAGGTTCAGCGCGGCCGTGACGACCACGAGCGTGGCGCCGAGCATCGCCAGCTGCGCCAGTGCGCGGCGACGGATCAGGTACAGCGGGAGTGCGGCCACCAACGCGGCGGCGCCGACGACGAGGGCGACCTGCGCCTCGTCCAGGCGGGTGAGGTCGCCGGCGACCAGGCCGGCGAACCAGCCGGTACCGACGACGGTGCCGAGCAGCAGCACGCTCGCCAGCCGTTGCAACGGCGCGCGCGCCGTGCTGCGCAGTGCCAGGCCGGCGCCGAGCAGCGCGAGGGTGAGCAGCGCGATCAGTACCAGCTGGGCCGCGGTCGTGAAGTCGGGCCAGAACTCGCCGACGAGCAGCGCCACCGCGCCCAGGGCGAGGGCGGCACCGACGTAGCCGAGCGCCTCGGCGAAGACCGTGCGGCGGTGCGGGGCGGTCTGCCGCTGCTGCTCGTAGGCCGCGATGGACCGCAGCTGCTCGTCGGTGAGGAGACCGGCATCACGCCAGTCCCGTAACCGCCCCGCGAGTCCGCCCGGGGCACGGGGTGGGTGGACGGTGGCGCGCATGGCTCGATCCCTGACGGCGCGGGCAGCGTTCCCGCGAGCCGACACCATGCTGCTCCCCTGACGCCGGTGCGCGGTAGAGGGGAAATCCCCTACCGCCGCGTGGGCGCGGGCCGTGGGCGCGGGCCGCGGGCGCGGGCCCGCGGCACGGCCGGACCCGAGGTCAGCCGACCACGGTCGCGGGATCCACGTTGCCGCCGCACACCAGCACCGCCACCCGCTCGCCCGGTGCCGGCACGTACCGGCCCGAGGTGAGCGCGGCCAGGGCCGTCGCGCCGCCCGGTTCGGCCACCAGCCGGGCCGCCGCCCACAGATCACGCTGCGCCTGTGCCACCTCGTCTTCCGTGACGAGCAGCGCGTCGTCGACCCACGGTTGCGCCGCCCAGGCCAGGTCGCCGAGCCGGCGGGCCCCCAGCGACGAGGCCGCCAGCCCACCCACCTCGACGTCCACCGGGTGCCCGGCCGCGCGGGCGGCGGTGAGGGCCGGCGTGCCGTGGGTCTCCACGCCGATCAGGCGCACGTCGTCGCCCACGACGGCGGCGGCACCGGCCAGGAGCCCACCGCCGCCGACCGCCACCAGCAGCGTGTCGACGTCCGGGTGCTCGACGAGCAGTTCCGCCGTGGCCGTGCCCTGCCCGGCCACCACCTCGGCCTGGTCGTAGGCGTGGGCCCGCAGGGCACCGGTCGTCGCCACGTGCTCGTCGGCCGCGGCCAGCGCGTCGGCGTAGTAGCCGGGGACGACGTGCACCTCGGCGCCCAGGTCGGCCAGCGGACGCAGTTTGGCGGGCGGTGACGAGTCGGGCACGAAGATGATGGCGCGATGGCCGAGGCGTCGCGCCGCGTACGCCACGGCCAGCCCGAAGTTCCCGCCCGAGGCCGCCACCACGCCCGCGTCGGGCACCGCCACCCCCGTCAACAGCGAGGTGGCGCCGCGGACCTTGAACGAACCGGTCGGCTGCAGCAGGTCCAGCTTGGCCACGACCGGGGCCGACCGGCCGAGCGCGTCGGCCTCCAGGGTCAGCACCGGGGTGCGGCGCACGTGACCGTCGACGCGGACGGCGGCGGCCGCGACGTCGGCCCGCGTGACGGGCTGCACGCCCGACTGACGGCCGTGCGACGCGGGGGCTGGTCGGCCGTCTGCGGCCGGGTCGGGGTCGGTCATGACCGGTCACGCTACCGGCACCAGGTGCACCTCGATGAGACCGGACACCTCGCGGCCGTCTAGCGTTCACCGCGTCGCTGGCGGAGCGACGGATGGGGGTAACGCCTCGTCCTTAGCGTGCCGCCGGTCCGTCCCGTCGTACGTAGCACTTTCCGGGGAGAAAGCCGCATGTCACACATTCGAGCTGGTCGACGCGGTCACGCGTCCAACCGCGCCGCCGCGGCGGCGCTCGCGCTGGCCCTGGGCCTGGCCGCCTGTGGGGGTGCCGACGACACCGCGGCGCCCGAGGAGGGCGGTGACGACGGCGCCGCGGCGGAGGAGGGCGTCGACGAGCCCGAGCCCGTCGCCGAGGGTGTCACGGAGGTGCCGGTGTGGATCGCCTTCACCGACGCCCGCCTGGACTGGACCCGCGACGTCGCCGCCGCCTTCAACGAGCAGCTGGACGGCTACGAGATCACCGTCCAGGGCTACGACAACTACGAGGCGCTCTTCGACGCGACGCTGTTGGCCGTCGACCAGGGCAACCCGCCGGCGGTCGTGCAGTACTTCGAGGCGGCCACCACCGAGGCGAATGACGCGGTCACCAACGCCGGCGACCCGCTGTTCACGAGCGTGACGGAGGCGATCGGTGGACGCGACCAGATCCTCGACGTCCCCGTCGTGATCGACGACGTCGTCGAATCGGCCGCCAACTACTACACGATCGACGGCGAGCTGCGCTCGATGCCGTGGAACACCTCGTCGGCGATCATGTTCACGAACCGGACGATGCTGGAAGAGGCCGGGGTCGACGAGATCCCCGACACCTGGCAGGGCATCACCGAGGCCTGCGACACGATCATGGCCTCGGATGCCGCGCCGGAGCACTGCATCACCTGGCCCAACCACTCCTGGTTCATCGAGCAGTCGATCGCCCAGCAGGGCGAGGTCCTGGCCAACAACGACAACGGCCGCGCCGGCCGCGCCGACGAGGTCGCCATCGACACGCCGGCGATGGTCGACTACGTGACGTGGTGGAAGGAGCTGCAGGACGCCGGCCACTACGTCTACACGGGCGTCCAGCGCGACTGGGACGGCACGTACAACGCCTTCGCGTCCCAGCAGGTGCCGTTCCTCATCTACTCGTCGTCCGACACCACGCTCCTGACCGAGGAGGGCGAGAACGGCGGCTTCGAGGTGGAGGCCTCGTTCATGCCGGGCAACGGTGACCGCGCCGAGGGCGGCAACATCATCGGTGGTGCGACCCTGTGGCTGGTCGACGGGTTGGAGACGGAGACCGAGGACGTCGCGCTGGCGTTCCTCAACTTCCTGAACAACCCGGAGAACGCCGCCGACTGGCACCGCGTCACCGGTTACATCCCGATCACCAACGCGGCCGTCGAACTCCTCGAGGAGGAGGGCTGGTTCGAGGAGAACCCGAACTCCGCCGTGGCCGGTGAGCAGCTGGCGGCCGCGCCGGCCTCGCCCGCGACCGCAGGGGTCCTGATGGGCAACTTCGTCGCCATCCGTGACGTCATCACCGGCGCGATCGAGGACGTGCTCGTCAACGACCTGGACCCGGCCGACCGGATGAGTCAGGCCGACGAGGAAGCTCAGCGTCTGCTCGACGACTACAACGAGCTGTTCGTCGACTGATGGTCGTCGCCGCACTGCTGCTGGCCGGCCTGGCCGGCGCGCTCGCGCTCACCGCGCTGGCGCGCCGGTCCGGCCGGCGGACCGGTCCGGCCGCCGCCGCGGGCGCGGCGGCCGGCGCCGGCGGCGGCGCCCTGTTCCAGGTGCCGCTCGGGTTCTGCACGTTCGAGGCCGGACGACCGGCCGCCGACGTGGGCTTCGGGCTGTTCCTGATGGCCGTCGGCGTGCTGCTCGGACTGCGACTCGCTTGGACGCTGCTGGATCCCGCGGGCGCTGCCGAGCGGGCCAAGCGTGGCGACAGCACCACGCACGGCGTGTTCCGCGGCCACCCGTTCCTGCCGTGGGTGCTGCTCGCACCGACGTTGGCCGTGCTGATCGTGTTCCTGTACTGGCCCGCGTTGCGCACGGCCCGGCTGTCGACCATGAACGTCCGGCTCGGCGCGCCGCGTACCGCCGACCGGTGCGTGACCAACTTCACCGAGCTCATCGGCCTCAACGCCCCGCAGCTGGCGGGCGTGGCCCTCCTCGCCACCGCCGTCGCCTTCACGCTGGCGGTCGCGCTGCGCCGCCGCGCGCGGGCCGCGGTGCCCGGCGCCGGCGTCACGCTCGAGAAGTACGCCGGGTGGGCCTCCACCGCCGGCGTGTTCGGGGCCCTGTGGCTGCTGTACCTGCTGTGGACGCCAGGGTTCCAGCGCGTCTACGTCGTCACCCTCATCATCTCGGCCGGCACGGTGGTGCTGGGCCTGAGCATCTCGCTGGCGGTCGCCTACCTCGCCTACCAGCCGATCCGCGGCGCCAGCCTGTACCGCACCCTGCTGGTGTGGCCCTACGCGATCAGCCCGCCCATCGCCGGCCTGATCTTCTTCGTCATCTTCGATCCCAACGCCGGCATCGTCGAGCACTGGCTCGGCCAGCTGTTCGGCATCTCGTTGCCCAACTACCGTCAGAACGCGCTGCTGGCCCAGATCGTCGTCATCCTGGCCAGCGTGTGGAAGACGCTCGGGTACAACCTGCTCTTCTACATCGCCGGCCTGCAGACCGTGCCGGGCGACCAGCTCGAGGCAGCCGAACTCGACGGCGCCAACGCCTGGCAGCGGTTCCGGCACGTGGTCGTGCCAGCCCTGTCGCCGATCACGTTCTTCCTCGTCGTCACGAACCTCACCTACGCGTTCTTCGACACGTTCGGGACGATCGACTACCTCACCCGCGGTGGGCCGGCCGGTGAGACGAGCGTGCTGATGTACGAGATCTACCTGACCGCCATCCCCGGCCGTGACCTCGGCCGCGGCGCGGCCCAGTCCATGATCCTGTTCGCCGGCGTCATCGCCCTGACCGTGTGGCAGTTCCGCTCCACCGGGCGCCGCGTCAGCTACGGCCGGTAGGAGCAACCCACATGGCCGACACCCTGCCGTCCACCCGCGTCCCGCCGGCGACCGCGCCGGTCCCGCCGCCGAAGCGTCCCTCGCGCGGACGACGCCTGCTCGCCCGGCGGTCGCGTGCCGACCACTGGTACACCCACCTCGCGCTGATCGTCGCCTGCCTCGTCATCGGCTTCCCGGTGCTGTACGCCGCGTTGGTGGCGACCCAGGGCAACGCCGACTTCTTCGCGTTCCGCCTGACCCCCGGCGACCGGCTGGCCGACAACTGGGACGTGGTCTGGAATACCCGCAACCTCGGCGGCTACCTGTGGAACTCGACCATCCAGGCGGTCATCATCACGGTCGGCAAGACCGTGACGGCGCTGCTGTGCGGGCTGGCGTTCGTCCACCTGCGCTTCCCCGGCAAGTGGATCGTGTTCTGGTTCGTGCTCGTCACGCTGATGATGCCGACCGAGATCCTGGTGCTCGCGCTGTTCCAGATCGTGTCCGGGTTCGGCTGGGGCAACAGCATGTACGGCCTGACGATCCCGTTCCTGGCCTCCGCCACCGGCGCGTTCCTGTTCCGGCAGCACTTCGCCAACCTGCCCACCGAACTGTCCGAGGCCGCGCAACTCGACGGCGCCTCGCCCCTGCAGTACCTGTGGCGGATCCTGCTGCCGCTGTCGTGGAACGTGATCGGGGCACTTGCCGTCATCTCGTTCATCTACAGCTGGAACATGTACCTGTGGCCGCTGCTGATCATCAACGACCAGTCCGCGCAGGTCGTCCAGATCGGGCTCGGCACACTGCGCAACACCGGCGGCGGCCAGACCTACGGCCCGCTCATGCTCGGGGCACTGCTGGCCTCCATCCCGCCGACGATCGTCTTCGTCCTGCTCCAGAAGCCGTTCCTGGCCGGCTTCTCCATCAACGCCGACAAGTGACGGCGGCCCCGAAGGGCCTTCGTCCCTCGGCGCCCCACGCAAGGGGCGACGCCGACAAGTGACGGCGGCCCCGAAGGGCCTTCGTCCCTCGGCGCCCCACGCAAGGGGCGACGCCGACAAGTGACGGCGGCGCCGACAGGCCTTCGTCCCTTGGCGTGCGGGAGCGGAGGCGTGGGGTGGCTGCCGTAGCAGGGGCTGTGAGCGAGCGAAGCGATGCTCACGAGTGCAGTGTGGGTCGGGGCGGAACGCCCCCTGCGCAGGCAGCCACCCCACGCCGGAGCGGGCGCAACTACGGAGGCAAAGAGCGACGCCCCGCGAACCGCGGGGCGTCAGATGAGGTGAGGTGCGCTCAGGCGGAGCGCTCCTGGGGCTCCTCGAGCTTGCGCAGCTTGCTGTGCGGCACCAGCGTCGGGTTGACCTTCTCGCGCACGGTGTCGGCCGTGATCACGCAGCGGCCGACGTCCTGGCGCGACGGCAGCTCGTACATGGTGTTCAGCAGCACCTCTTCGAGGATGGCGCGCAGGCCGCGGGCGCCGGTCTGACGCAGGATCGCGAGGTCGGCGATGGCGCCCAGCGCCTCCTCGTCGAACTCAAGCTCGACGCCGTCGAACTCGAAGAACTTGCTGTACTGCTTGGTCAGCGCGTTGCGCGGCCCGGTCAGGATGTCGACCAGTGCGTCGCGCTCGAGCGGCTCCACGGAACTGACGATCGGCAGCCGGCCGATGAACTCCGGGATGAGCCCGTACTTGACCAGGTCCTCGGGCAGCACGTTGCGCAGCAGCTGGGCGAGGTCGTCACCGCGGGCGGCCGCGACGTCGGCACCGAAGCCGACCCCGCGCCGGCCCTGCCGCTGCTCGACAACCTTCTCCAGCCCCGCGAACGCCCCGCCGCAGATGAACAGGATGTTCGAGGTGTCGATCTGGATGAATTCCTGGTGGGGGTGCTTGCGGCCGCCCTGCGGCGGGACCGACGCGACGGTGCCCTCCAGGATCTTCAGCAGCGCCTGTTGCACGCCCTCGCCGGACACGTCCCGGGTGATCGAGGGGTTGTCCGACTTGCGGGCGATCTTGTCGACCTCGTCGATGTAGATGATGCCCGTCTCGGCCTTCTTGACGTCGAAGTCGGCGGCCTGGATGAGCTTCAGCAGGATGTTCTCCACATCCTCACCGACGTAGCCGGCCTCGGTCAGCGCGGTGGCGTCCGCGATGGCGAACGGCACGTTGAGCAGCTTGGCCAGGGTCTGTGCGAGTAGCGTCTTGCCGGAACCGGTCGGACCGAGCAGCAGGATGTTGGACTTCTGCAGCTCGACGTCCTCGCCGGCGCCGGCGCCGACCTGGATGCGCTTGTAGTGGTTGTAGACCGCGACCGCCAACGTCTTCTTCGCCGTGTCCTGGCCGACGACGTAGTCGTTCAGGAAGGAGTAGATCTCCTTGGGCTTGGGCAGCTCGTCGAGTTGGAGGTCGGCGGGCTCGGCGAGCTCCTCCTCGATGATCTCGTTGCACAGGTCGATGCACTCGTCGCAGATGTAGACGCCGGGGCCGGCGATCAGCTTCTTCACCTGCTTCTGCGACTTGCCGCAGAAGGAGCACTTCAGGAGAGCGTCGCCCTCACCGAACTTCGCCATCGCGGCCCTCCGCCGTCCTCGTTGCTCGCCCCCACGGGACGTGAGCGGTCTCGTGGGCTGCGGCCGGTTCCCCCCGACCGCCGCCCGCGGCTCGCCGCGATGGTAACCACCGCGTCCGCCCGGCGCTGTCAGGCGCCGAACGCGTGCGCCTCGGCTCAGCGGACCGCGCGCTCCTGCGCCTTGCGGGTCGCGATGATCTCGTCGACGATGCCGTACTCCTTGGCCATCGGCGCGTCGAGGATGAAGTCGCGGTCGGTGTCCCGGTCGATCTCCTCGGGCGTCTTGTTGGTCTTCTCGGCCAGGATCTCGTTGAGCAGGTCCCGCATGCGCAGGATCTCGCGCGCCTGGATCTCGATGTCGACCGACTGGCCCTCGGCGCCGCCCGACGGCTGGTGCAGCAGGATCCGCGAGTGCGGCAGCGCGAGCCGCTTGCCCGGCGCACCGGCCGCCAGCAGCACCGCGGCCGCCGAGGCGGCCTGCCCCATGCAGATCGTCTGCACGTCGGGCTTGATGAACTCCATGGTGTCGTAGATGGCGAACAGCGCGGTGATGGAGCCGCCCGGCGAGTTGATGTAGAGGGCGATGTCCTTCTCCGGGTCCTCGGACTCGAGGTGCAGCAACTGCGCCATGATCACGTTGGCGATCTCGTCGTTGACCGGCGTGCCCAGGAAGATGATGCGCTGCTGCAGCAGACGCGAGTAGATGTCGAACGCGCGCTCGCCGCGGCTGGTCTGCTCGATGACGGTCGGCACGAGGTAGCTGGTCGGCGACGGCGTCTGCTGGATGAAGTCCACCGCGGTTTCCTCCGGGTCGGGCTGGCGGCCGACTGTACCCGGGGTGTCCGAGCCGACCGTGGGGTTGCGCCTCCGCGACTGAAGGCTGGTGCCGGAGACGGGTCCCCGCCGGCGTCGGCCCGGCCTCCTAGCAGCCTCGCACCCCGGCCGATGTCCCGGCCGAACGGCCGGGGCGGTGGCGAAGGCCCGCCCGCGGACCCCTACCGTCGGGGGCCACCTTCCCATGCCCAGGAGCACCCGTGCGACTCCGAAACACCACCGCCGCGGCTGCCGTGGCGGTCCTGCTCGCCGCCTGCGGCGGCGCTGCCGACGAGACCGATCCCGGCGCCGCGCCCGAGACGACGGACGAGCCGACGACCGACGACCCGGCGGAGGCTCCCGGCGAGCCCGAGCTCCCGGACGCCGAGGAGTTCATCACCGACGGCGAGTTCCGCGGCCAGGGCGTCGTCCTGCCGGTACCCGACGGCTGGTCGGTCGACGAGTTCGGCCTGCTGCAGGGCATCGTCGTCGCGACCTCCGACGAGGACCAGAGCCAGCAGCTGGCCGCGCAGGCCGTCGACGCCTCCGGACTGGAGGAGGAGCAGCAGATCGACTTCGACGAGTTGCTCGAGCTGCAGCGCACCCAGTTCCAGGAGGTCGACCCGGAGATCGAGCCGACGATCGACGAAGAGGTCGAGGTCGGCGGCGCCGAGCGCGCCCAGCGGCTGCGCTTCGAGTCCGTCGAGGTCGAGGAGCAGCCCGCGTTCACGCTCGACCTCGTGCTCGCCGACGACGGCCAGGGCACCATCGCGCTGTTCAACTACGCCGCACCGAGCGAGGCCTTCGACGAGGAGGTCGCCGACCTGCTCGTGACCGGAGCCGGGATCGACCCCGACAGCGAGCCGCCGTCGCCCGAGCCCATGGCCCCCGAGGAGGGCCTCGGCGGCGAGGAGGGCGCGACCGGCGACGGCGCGACCGGCGACGGCGCGACCGGCGACGGCGCGACCGGCGACGGCGCGACCGGCGACGACGCGACGGGTGACGACACGGCCGGCGACGATGCCGCCGGTGACGACGCGACGGGTGACGACGCGGCCGACGACCAGGGCTGACCGCCCCCCTCGCGCGACGACGGGCGCCCGCCATCCTCGGCGGGCGCCCGTTCTCGTGCGCTCGGAACCGCCGGTGACGGGCGGTCCGGCGTGCTCAGTCCTCGGTGTCGGCGTCCTCGCGGGCCGCGACCGGCTCGTCCGTCGCGGCGTCCGTCGCCTCGGCGGGCTCCGTCGCCTCCGCGGCGTCCGGGTCGTCCAGCAGGCCGAGTTCGACGAGCACCTCGTCGGACGGGCCGCCGTCGACCTGGGCGGAGGCGACGATCGTGTCGATCGTCTTGCGGCGCATGATGTCGCCGACCAGCGCCGGCAGCGTGCCCTGCTGCTGGATGATCTGCGCGATCTGCTGCGGGGAGACGCCGTTGGCCTGCGCGTGGCGGACGATCTCCTCGTCGATGTCGCCGGGCTGCAGGTCGAGCTCGAGCCGGCTGGAGAGCGCGTCGAGGACCAGTTGCGCCTTGACCGTCTCCTCGGCCTGCTGCTGCGCGTTGGTCTCGAACTCCTCGCGCGAGGTGCCCTCCATCTGGAACAGCTGGTCCATCTCGATGCCGAAGCGCTCGGCCTGGTGCTCGAGCTGGTGGATGCGGCCCTGCTTGTCGGCCTCGACCATCGAGGGCGGCAGCGGGAGGTCGACCCGGGCGAGGTAGGCCTCGAGGATGCGACCACGCAGGTCGTGCTGGGCCTGCTCGACCTTGCGGCGCAGCAACGAGTTGCGTAGGTCGCGCTTCAGTTCGTCGAGGGTGTCGAAGCCCGACGCCGTCTGGGCGAAGTCGTCGTCGAGCTCCGGCAGGGTCTTCTCGCGCACGTCCTTCACGGTGACGAAGAAGCTGGCCTGCTCGCCGCCGTGCTCGGGGTACTCCTCGGGCAGCGCGTCCTCGTAGGAGAACTCCTCGCCGGCGCGCTTGCCGACGAGCTCCTCGTCGAGCTTGGGCGTCACGCCCTGCGAGCCGATCTCGTACAGCGCGTCCTCGACCCGCGCGGACTCGAGCTCGGTGCCCTCCACCTCGACCCGCAGGTCGAGGGTGACCATGTCACCGTCGGCGGCGGCGCGCTCGACCTCGTCGACCTCCGCGAAGCGCTCGCGCAGCTGCTCGAGCTGGGCGTCCACGTCGTCGTCGTCGACGTCCCACTCCGGGAAGGTGACGCTGATGCCCTCGTGCTCCGGCGGGTCGAAGCTCGGACGCACCTCGACGGTGGCCGTGAAGGTGCAGCCCTCGGCCTCGTCGAAGTTCTGGACGTCGACCTCCGGCTGGGCGACCGCGTCGATCTCCTCGGCGCGCAGTGCCTCGACGTAGTAGTCGGACAGCGCGTCCTCCATGGCGGTCTGGGCGATCACGCCCTGGCCGAAGCGCTGCTCGAGGAGCCGGCGCGGAGCCTTGCCGGGACGGAACCCGGGGAGGTTGACCTGCTTGGCCAGCTCGCGGGCGGCGCGGTCGAACGCCTGCTTCACACGCTTGGGCTCGACCTCGACGGTCAGCTTGACCTTGACGGGGTCGAGGGTCTCGACGGACGTCTTCACGTTGGGTGGCTTTCGTCTGCTTCTGGGCCGGCGTCACCGCGACGCTCGGGCACGAGCGGCGCCGGTCGCACGGTCCGGGGACGCGGCATGGACCCGACGGCGAGGTGGTGCGAGGACCGGCGGCACCTCAGGGAGGAGGCGTCGCGCCGTGGCAGGCGGGCACGCCGGCCGCGACCGGTCGGGACCGGGATCGTTCCATCTCCACCGCGGCCTGTCCATTCCGCGGGCCCGCCCGCGCGGACGGCTGGCGCGCGAGGGCGCCCCGGGGGGCGATAGGCTCCCGCCCGCCACGGGGTGTGGCGCAGCTTGGCTAGCGCGCCGGCTTTGGGTGCCGGAGGCCGTCGGTTCGAATCCGGCCACCCCGACCAGCGGGCCTCGCGTCAGCGACGACGCGAGGCCTCCTTCTTCGTCACGTGCTTGTCGATCTGGGTGAACAGGTCGTCACGCACCTCGGCGACGGCGTCGTCGAGCTTGCGCTGGCTGGAGGTCGCGACCAGCTTCGGCAGCCCGCTGACCCAGCACTCGAGCGCGACCCGCTGCTGGTCGCTGTCACGTCCCTTCACCGAGATCTCGAGCTCGACCTGCTCCGGGTTCCAGCGCTTCAGGCGGCGGTCGAGCTTCCCGGACAGGATCTCCGTCACCCGGTCGTACTCGTCGGGGCGGAACTCGGGGACGATGCGCAGCCGTTCGGCGATGGTGGTCATGTGGTGGCTACCTCGGTGCGGGGACGTGCGGGTGCTCGTTGCCGACGCTAGGCGGCGGCTACGGGGCGAGCAGGGCCACAGTGCCTCCCGCCGACCGGGGCGAAGGTCGCGAAGGTGCGCGCAAGTGTCGTTCGCTACCCTGCCGCCCGCATCCGCGGGTGTAGCTCAATGGCCAGAGCTCCAGTCTTCCAAACTGGCGATGAGGGTTCGATTCCCTTCACCCGCTCCACTCCCTCCCCGGCCCGTGGCCCGTCCGGCCAGCCAACGCCGGCACACCGTGGCCGGACCCGTGGCTGCTACACACCTCTCATGTCCTCCGGTACCCCCCACGGCCTCGAGCGCTCCACGGCGGCGAGCGAACGTGTCGCCAGCGACACCGTGCCCGAGCCTGCGCGTGGTCCGGCCCGGCTCCTGCTCGATCCGGTGTTCGGCCCGTTCTTCGCCGGCAAGCTCCTGTCGACCATGGGCATCTGGATCCACAACATCGCCGCGGCGATCGTGGTGTTCCAGCTGACCCGGTCGGCAACGCTGGTCGGCGCCGTCAGCATCGCCCAGTTCGCGCCCCAGTTCCTGCTCACGCCGCTCAGCGGCGCGCACGCCGACCGCGGCGACCGCCGCCGGCAACTGGTCGCCGGCCGGCTCGTCGCCGCGTCGGGCTCGGGTGGCCTGGCCGTGTACATCCTGGTCGTCGGGCTGGAGGGCACCGCCGGCGCCGCCGCCGTCATCGTCGCGGCCTTCGTCGTCGGCATCGGGTTCTCCATCGGCGGGCCGGCGATGCAGGCGCTGATCCCCTCGCTCGTCCGGCGGGCGGAGCTGCCCAGCGCCGTCGCGCTCAACTCGGTGCCCTTCACGATCGCCCGCGCGTCGGGCCCAGCCCTGGGCGCGGTGCTGGTGACCGCGGCGCACCCTGCGGCGGCGTTCGCGATCGCCGCCGCGAGCAACCTGCTCTTCGCCATCGTCATCGTCGCGGTGCGGATCCGCGAGGTCGCCCGCACACGGCCCCGCGACACCTCGGTCCGCGGAGGCCTGCGCCACGTGCGGGCCGACTCCGTGCTGTTGGCACTGCTGGCCGGTGCAGCGACCGTCGGCATCGGCACCGACCCCGTCATCACCCTGACGCCGTCGCTGGCGGACGAGCTGGGCGCCGGCGAGCGGCTGGTGGGCGCACTGGCGTCGTCGTTCGGCGTCGGCGCGGCCATCGGCTTCGTCGTACTCGGCCGCGCCCGGCGCGTGCTCGGGCTGCCGCGGCTGGGCACGACGGGCCTGCTGCTGCTCGCCGCCGGGTTCGCGGCCCTGGCCTGGAGCGGCACGGCCTGGGTGGCGCTGAGCTGCCTCGTGGTCGCCGGCGCGGGCAATGACCTTCTCGCTGACGGCGCTCACCACGCTCATCCAGCAGCGCGTCCCCGAGGAGCTGCGGGGACGGGTCATGGCGCTGTGGTCGGTGGCCTTCCTGGGCACCCGTCCGCTGGCGGCGGCCGTCAACGGCGCCGTCGCCGACGCGACCTCGGTGCGGGTGGCACTGCTCGTGGTCGTGCTGGTCGTGCTGGTCGGCGCCTGGTTCGCCCGGCCGGCACGTGTGCGCTGGGCGGGGTGAACGCCGCCCGAGGGACACCCCGTGATGACACCCGACTATCGGCGACCGCCGGCGGGCGCCTAGATTCCGCGCCGACCGGTCGTCCCCCGTGAGGTGTCCTCGTGTCCAGCGCCGCCTATCCGCACCATCGTGTCCTGACCGACGTGCTGCCCGGCGAGCGCGTCCGCGACGTCGTGCTGTCGGTCGGCTTCGCCGTCGCGATCGCCGTGTCGGCACAGCTCTTCTTCTACCTGCCCGGGAACCCGGTGCCGGTGACGGGCCAGACCTTCGCCGTCCTGGTGGGTGCGATCGTGCTGGGCCGCACGCGCGCCGCGGCCGGCGCCCTGCTCTACCTCGCGGTCGGTGCCGCCGGCGTCCCGTGGTTCACGGCCGCCGGCCCCCACACGCTGGGCTACATCGTCGGCTTCGTCGTCGCGGCCGCGGTCGTCGGCGCGATGGTCCGCCGGCTGGGCTCGCGCACGCCGCTGCAGGTGATCGGCGCCATGGCGGTCGGCAACCTGCTGATCTGGGCCTTCGGCGCCGCCGGGCTCGCGCTGGTGCTCGGTCTGTCCGCCACGGAGGCCGTCGCCACCGGCGTCGTCCCGTTCCTGTTCGGGGACGCGGTCAAGCTGCTCGCGGCGGCCGCGGCCGTCCCGGCGGCGTGGAAGCTGGTCGACCGGGTCGAGCGCCGCTGAGCCACGGGGCTCAACGTCGCTTGGGCATCACCAGCCACAGCACCAGGTAGGCGAGCTCGCTGGCACCCGTGATCGCGAAGATCACGAACAGCAGACGGACGAGCCCGGTGCTGAAGCCGTAGTGCTGCGCGATCCCCGAGCAGACCCCGGCGATCAGCCGCCCGTCGCCGCGTCCTGGTCGGTCGAGCCGCTTGCTGGCCATGGGCTGCTCCTCGTCGCGTTTCGCGGTCGCTCCGTCGCGTGCCACCCTGCCAGGGGATCGCCGACGGCGAATGGGGACACCGTGACCGAACGCAAGCCCTCCGGCATGAGTTGGGAGTCGTGGATCGAGCGGCAGATCCGCGAGGCGCAGGAACGCGGCGAGTTCGAGGGCCTGCCCGGTGCCGGCCGCCCGATCGCCGACCTGCACGCGCCACGCGACGAGAACTGGTGGATCAAGAAGAAGCTCGAGCGTGAGCGCATCGCCGCGCTACCGCCCGCGCTGGCCATCCGCCACGAACGCGACGAAGCCATGCAGCGCGTCACCGAGGCCCGCTCCGAGGCGCAGGTGCGCACCATCGTCGAGGCACTGAACGCGCGTATCCGCCGCGTGAACGCGACCGTGACCAGCGGACCGTCGACGTCGATCGGCGTGCTGGACGTCGATGCCGTGGTCGCCGCGTGGCGACGCGGCCGCGACGGCGGCTGAGCGGGGAACGGCACGGCGTCCGGCAGAGCGCGGCTGGTGGGGTGTGCCGTGACCGCTTCCGTTCAGCCGAACCACACCCAGACGCTCACGAGTCCGGCGCCCACCCCAGCGACGAGGGTGGTCAGCCACCAGCGCCGGCCGCGGGCCGACACCTGACGTTCGGCGAGGTAGCTGGCCACGCCCCCACCGATCCCGGCCGGGACGGTCGTCGCGACCGAGTCACGAAGGCCGGTTGCGGTGAGGTCGGGCAGTGAGCCGCCGAAGAAGAACAGCCACAGCGGGACGAGGCCTGCGAGCACGCCGACACCGATGACCGGTACGAGGGCGCCCTGCAGTTGCGGTGGCGCGAATCTCGACAACAGCCATCGCGCGCCGGAGGCGAAGAGCGTCAGCCCGCCGACCAGGAGGGTGATCGGGAACGCGAAGAGCAGGATCGAGCCGACGGGCCAGTCCGGGTCGGCGGCGAGAATCAGCACGATGGCCAGGATGCTGACGGTCAGCGTCGCGCCGAACCAGCGGAGGATCCATCGGCCCCAGGGATCGAGCGGGTTCGAGGTGTGGTCGCGATCGAACCGCGGGTGGAAGTCGCTCGGCGCGCCAGCCATCGGTCGTCGTCCCCCACATCGCGACGTCGCCATCGTTGCATGCGCCGTGCCCGTCAGGTGGTGAAGCGGGCGTGCCGGAATGGCTTCCCGGTGCGGCGGGGGACGTCAGGGGCCGGGAGCAGACACCCTGCGCCGGATGCGGATCGGCCCTCGCGCCTGCGCCGCGTCGACCACGACCCCACCCTGCGTGACGTCCACCTCACCGGCGGCGGCGAGCCGCGCAGCGGCCAGTCGGGCGGGCCCCATCAACTGGCGCCAGTCGTCCTCGCCCACCCGGCGAGCCGCCTCGGACGGGCAGATGCTCGCGCCGTCGGCCCGGGCAGCGAGCAGTGCACGGATGGCGCCCTCGAGCCGGTCCTCCACATCGGTCACGGTCGCTCCTTCGAGTCCACGCCCCCCCCGCCCGCGGGACCAGGACGGGGACGTCAGGGGTTCGGTCGCGGCCGAAGACGCAGATGCCGCGCCCCGGGACCCACAAAGGTATGCTCCGATCATACCTTTTCGGTACTTTCGCGTGATACCCGGAGCGTGGCGTGGAGCTCTCCCCGTTCGACTACACCGGCCCGCTGCCGCCCGAGCTCGTGCGCGGCCGCGACGACCTGCTCGTCGACCTCACCGAACGGGCCACGGCCCGCTCGCCCACCGCGCTGCTCGGACCCCGCCGCTACGGCAAGACCAGCGTGCTGCAACGCCTCGCGGCCGACCTCACGGAATCCGCGGTCGTCACCATCGACCTGATGCCCGCGCAGACCCCCAACGACGTCGCCCGCGCCCTTTCCGCTGCGCTGCTCGACACCGACGCCGACGTCGCCCGCAACGCCACCGAGGTGTCCGCCACCCTCGGCTTCAACCTCGTCGGGCTGCGCGGCCAGGTCACCTCGACCCGCCCTGCCGACCGACCCGACCCCGCAGCCGCCTACGCCAACCTCGTCGACACCCTCGTCCGGACCGCGTTGCGTCGCCCGACCGTCATCATCTTCGACGAGTTCCAGCAGATCGCGACCGTCCCCAACGGCACCGCGGTGCTCCGCGCCGCGCTCCAGCACCACTACAAGGACATCGGCCTGCTGTTCGCCGGGTCCGCGCCATCGGCGATGCGCGGCATCTTCTCCAACCACGCCCAGCCGTTCCTCCACCAGGCACAGATCGTCGAGATCGGGCCGCTCGACCTGCCCGCCACCCAGCACATCGTGAACGACGGGTTCACCACGACCGGCCGCACCCCCGGAGCGGTCGCGTCGCTCATCCACCAGTTCACCCGCGGCCACCCGCTTCGCACCATGCAAGCCGCCCACGTCGCCTGGCTGCACGCCACCAACGCCCCCGCCGACACCACCTGGGGCGCGGCACTCGCGACCATCCGGAAGTCCGCCCGCCCCGAGGTCTCGGCCGTCTACGAGCAACTGCCCGACACCCACCAGCGGACGCTGCGGGTCGTCGCCCACCGCCGTTCCGCGCTCGGCGTCGCCGGCGAACTGGTCAACCTCAGCAAGGGCAGCGCCCAGGGCGCCCACCGCAGCCTGCTCGACCACGGCCACCTCGTCGACGTGGACGGCAGCCTGCACGTCACCGACCCGTTCCTCGCGGACTGGCTGGTCGAGACCCACCCGCTCTGACCACCCGCCGGCGTGTTGCTGCGAGCTCCGACGAGGGTCAGCCGCCCAGCGCGTCGGCGATCGGCGTGTCACCGGTGGCGATCTCGTAGGTCTGTCCGATGGTGGCCGGCGCGGCAAGGCACACGGCGATGGTCGCCGCCACGTCCTCACGTGGGATCTTGTCGCCCCGGGACACCGAGGTGGTGATCCGGCCGGTGCCGGGGTCGTCGGTCAGTCCGACCGGCCGCAGGATCGTGTGGTCCAGACCGCTGTCGGCCAGCGCGGCGTCGGCGCGGCCCTTGGCCCGCAGGTAGACGTCGAACACCTCGTCACCCGGGTGGTCGGCATCGGCGTTGACCGAGCTGACCATCACGTAGCGCGACACGCCGGCCTGCCGCGCCGCGTCGACGAGCTTGACGGCGCCGCCGTAGTCGACGGACTCCTTGCGCGGAGCGCCGCTGCCCGGGCCGGCCCCGGCCGCGAACACGACCGCGTCCACCTCGCCGACGGCCTCGGCGAGGGCGGCCGCGTCGGCTTCCTCGAGATCGCACAGCACCGGCTGGGCACCCGCGTCGCGCAGGTCGTCGAAGTGCTCCTCCTTGCGGACGATGGAGCGGACCTCGTCGCCACGCCGGGCCAGGATGCGGGCCAGGTGCAGGGCGATCTTGCCGTGGCCTCCGGCGATGGCGACACGCATGGACGTTCCTCGTTCGATTCGGCGTCGCAGGGACGGGATCGACGCTACCGAGCGGATAGGCTGGCTCGTGTCGGCGGCACCTGGCCGCTCGACACGACGACACCCGGGGAGCTCGGGACAGCCGGGCTGAGAGGGTGGCCGCCTCACCGCCGCGCACCTGCGCGGCGGTGGAGGGCGTCACCGACCCGTGGAACCTGAGCCGGGTAATGCCGGCGGAGGGAGGTGCGACGATGCTGCCCGGACCCTCGGTCCCGTTCCCGGACGCCGCGACCCCGGACATCGCGCCGGAGATCGTGGTGCTGGTCGGTGGCGACCCGGTCCTGCACGACCGGGTCCCGCAGCTGCCGCAGCGGGCGTTCGTCATCGCCGCGGACTCGGGGCTGCACCTCGCCCACGAGTTCGGTCTGCCGGTCCACCTCGTCGTCGGCGACCTCGACTCGGTCCGGCCCGAGCGCCTCGCCGCGGCCCGGGCCGCCGGGGTCCCGGTCCACCAGCACCCGGTGGACAAGGACGAGACCGACCTGGCCATCGCGCTGGATGCGGCCACCCGGTTCGCGCCGGCGCGGGTCACCCTGCTGGGCGGCCACGGCGGACGCCTCGACCACCTGCTCGGCAACGCCCTCGTGCTCGCCGCCGAGGCGTATCGCGAGCTGACGCTGACCGCCCTGGTCGCGTCGGCCACGATCACGGTGGTCCGCGGCGAACGCGAACTTCGTGGGCAGCCGGGCGACTACGTCAGCCTGCTCCCGGCCCACGGCCCGGCGCGGGGGATCACCACGTCGGGCTTGCGGTTCCCGCTCTCGGACGAGGACCTCCCGGCCGGGTCGACGCGCGGCATCAGCAACCAGTTCCTGTCCGATCGCGCCACCGTGCGGTTGACCGACGGCGTCCTGCTCGCCGTCCAACCCGGTGAGCGCGGTCCCGACCACGCCTGAGGAGTACCCATGCGCACCCGTCTGCGCGCCGTCGCAGGTGGCCTGGCCCTGGCCCTGCTGCTCGCGGCCTGTGGGGAGGCGGCCGACGAGTCCGCCGGCCCTGACGAGCCCGAGCCCACGGAGGACGAGACCGGCCCCGACGACATGTCGCCACCCGAGGACCTGCCCGACCAGGTGACCATCACGCTGGTCACCCACGACTCGTTCGACGTCGAGGAGGAGGTGCTCGCCAGGTTCTCCACGGAGACCGGTATCAACGTGGACATCGTGCCGGGCGGGGATGCCGGCTCGACCGTGAACCAGGCCATCCTCACCCGCGACGCCCCGCTGGGCGACGTGCTGTTCGGCGTCGACAACACGTTCCTGTCCCGCGCCCTGGACGAAGAGATCTTCGTCCCCTACGAGTCGCCCGCGCTGGCCGGGGTCGACCCGCAGTTCCTGCTCGACGACCAGCACCGGGTCACCCCGGTCGACTTCGGCGACGTGTGCCTCAACTACGACCGCGCCTGGTTCGAGGAGAACGACGTCGAGGTACCCGACGACCTCCAGGACCTGACCGACGAGGCCTACACCGGGCTGCTCACCGTGATGAACCCCGCCACCTCCTCCCCCGGCCTGGCGTTCCTGCTGGCGAGCGTCGAACGGTTCGGCGAGGACGGCTACCTCGACTTCTGGGAGGCGTTGGCGGACAACGACGTGCTGGTCACCGACGGCTGGTCCGAGGCCTACTACGACGAGTTCAGCGCCACCGGTGACGGCGAGCGCCCGCTGGTCGTGTCGTACGCCTCCAGCCCGCCGGCCGAGGTCTACTTCGCCGACCCGCCACCCGACGAGCCGCCGACCGGCGTCATCGAGGCGTCGTGCTTCCGGCAGGTCGAGTTCGCCGGGATCCTGCAGGGCACGGAGCACGAGGCGGAAGCGCGCCTGCTCGTCGACTTCCTGCTGTCCGAGGCCTTCCAGGAGACCCTGCCGCTGACCATGTTCGTCTTCCCGGTGGTCGAGGACACGCCGCTGCCGGAGGTGTTCGAACAGCACGCCGTCGTCCCCGACGAGCCGCTGCAGCTCGACCCGGAGGAGATCGGCGCGGGACGCGAGGAATGGATCGACGCCTGGACGCGCACGGTCCTGCGGTGAGCGTCGATCAGCGGCCCCCTCGCGGCGCGGGCGACGTCCGTGCCGCGGGGCGCGCCGCTGCACACGGGGTGCCGCAGGCGGTCCGCGCCGCGGCCGGGCGGAGCCTGCTCCTGCTCGTGCCGGCTGCGTTCCTCCTCGTGTTCTTCGTCCTGCCGGTCGGCACGATCCTGCTGACCGGGCTGCGTCCCGAGGGCCGGCTCGACCTCGCCGCCGTGCCCGCGGTGCTCAGCGACCCGGTCACCCTGCGGGTGGCGTGGTTCACGCTGTGGCAGGCGGCCGCCTCGACCGTGCTGACACTGCTGGTCGGGCTGCCGGGCGCCTACGTGCTGGCACGGCTGTCGTTCCGCGGGCGCAGTGCCCTGCGCGCCGCCATCACCGTGCCGTTCGTGCTGCCGACCGTGGTGGTCGGCAGCGCGTTCCTGGCCCTGCTCGGCCCGCGCAGCCCGCTCAACGCACTGCTGGGTGGCGTGCTGGGCGAGGCCGCACCGACGCTGGACCTGCGCCGCACCGTGACCGCGATCCTGCTGGCCCACGTGTTCTTCAACTACGCGGTGGTGGTCCGCACCGTCGGTGGCCTGTGGAGCCACCTCGACCCACGCCTCGAGGAGGCGGCCCGCACCCTCGGCGCCTCGCGCTGGGCGACGTTCCGGGAGGTGTCCTGGCCGCTGGTGCGCCCCGCGGTGGCCGCCGCCGCCGCGATCGTGTTCCTGTTCACGTTCACGTCGTTCGGGGTCGTGCTGATCCTCGGCGGGCCGGGGCGGGCGACCCTCGAGGTGGAGATCTACCGGGCGACCGTCCAGCTGCTGGACCTGCCGCTGGCGTCCGTGCTGGCGCTGCTCCAGCTCGCGGCCGTGACCGCCGCCCTGCTGGTGTACGGCCGCCTGCAGAAGCGCGCGACCGCCCAGCCGCTGCGCAGCGCCGCCACCACCGCCCGGCCGCCCCGGACCCGCGGCGAGCGTGCCTTCCTCGCCGTCAACCTCCTCGTCGTCGCCGGGCTGTTGCTGGCGCCGCTGCTCGTGCTGGTCGAGCGTTCCCTGGCCACCGGTGACGGCTACGGCCTGGACCACTACGCCGCGCTCTTCGGGACCCAGCGCTCGACCGTGCTGGCGGTGGCGCCGTTCGAGGCGATCCGCAACTCGGTCCTCTACGGGCTGGCAGCCACGTCGGTGGCGCTGGTCGTCGGCGGCTGCGCGGCCGTCGCGGCTTCGCGGCCGGGCCGGAGTGGCCGCCTCCTCGACCGCGCGCTGATGCTGCCGCTCGGCACGTCGGCGGCCACGGTCGGCTTCGGGTTCCTGCTCGCGCTGGCGCGCCCACCGCTGGACCTGCGCGGCTCGCGGCTGCTGATCCCGGCCGCGCAGGCGCTGATCGCCACCCCGTTCGTGGTACGCACGCTGCTGCCGGTGCTGCGCTCGATCGACCAGCGCCTGCGCGACGCGGCCGCCACGCTGGGCGCCGCGCCGCGGCGGGTCTGGCGCGAGATCGACCTGCCGATCGTGGGACGGGCCGTGCTGGCGGCGGCCGGCTTCTCCTTCGCGATCGCGGTCGGCGAGTTCGGCGCCACCGTGTTCCTCGCCCGCGGACAGACCCCGACCATGCCGGTGGCGATCTTCCGGCTGCTGGGCCGTCCGGGCGTGACCAACTTCGGACAGGCCATGGCGATGTCGACCATCCTCATGCTGGTCACGGCCAGCGCGATCGCGCTGCTCGACCGGCTCCGCGTGGGCCAGGTGGGACGGTTCTAGATGCTCGCACTGCGCGACGTCCGCGTGTCCTACGGCGACCGGGCCGTCGTCGACGGCGTGGGACTGGACGTCGGCGACGGCGAGGTGGTGGCCGTCCTGGGCCCCAGCGGCTGCGGCAAGTCGACGCTGCTGCGCGCCATCGCCGGCCTCGAGCCGCTGACGTCCGGGAGCATCCACCTCGACGGCCGCGACCTCGCCGGCCGCCGGCCCGACCAGCGGCCGGTCGGGTTGATGTTCCAGGACCACGCGCTGTTCCCACACCGCGACGTCGGCGACAACGTCGGGTTCGGCCCGCGCATGCAACGCCTGTCGGCCGCGGAGATCCGGGACCGGGTCGACGAGGCCCTGGCGTTGGTGGCCCTGCGCGGCGCGGGACACCGGCGGGTCACCGAGCTGTCCGGCGGCGAACAGCAGCGCGTCGCCCTCGCCCGCGCCCTCGCCTCTCGGCCGCGCCTGCTGATGCTGGACGAGCCGCTCGGCTCGCTCGACCGTGCCCTGCGCGACCAACTCCTCGACCAGCTGCCGGAGGTGTTCGGCAAGGTCGGCTGCGGCGTGTTGTACGTCACGCACGACCAGGACGAGGCGCTCACGCTGGCCGACCGGGTGGCGGTCATGCGGGCCGGACGACTGCTGCAGGTCGCGCCACCCGAGGAGCTGTGGACCCGGCCGGTCGACGAGTTCGTGGCCCGCTTCCTCGGACTCGACCAGATCCTGGAGGTCGTCGTCCTCCACGGCCGGGCCGACACGCCGTTCGGCCAGATCTCGTTGTCGGCCGCCGCGGACGGTCCGGCCCGGTTGCTGGTGCTGCCCGATGCCCTCACGGTCGGCCCTCCCGACGCCGAGTCGGCGGACCGGTTGACGATCGACGCGACGGTCGTGCGGCGACGCTTCGCCGGCCACCGCAGCGACCTGCTCGTCGCCGCCGCCGGGCGCGAGTGGGAGGTCGCCACCCCCCACGTCGACATCGGCGGCACCCCGGGCCAGCGGGTGCGTCTGCGGCTGGACCCGGGTCGGCTCCACCTGTTCCAAGGGTCAGGTGCGACGATCGCGGAGTGAGCACACCCACTACCGTGAGGCGTGCCGGCCCGTCGAGACGAGGCGGACCGGTGTCGGCCGGGCGCCGCCGTGGTGGTCGCCCGACATGCGAAGGAGTGACCCGGTGCCGGACGCCGCCGACCACGACGCCTCCTCGACCGAGCCGGTCGAGGACCACGTCGACCTGATCGACCGGCCCGACGCCGGCTACGCGTCCGCCCTGTCCCGACTGGGCGGGCTGCTCATCGACGAGGAGGACCTCGAGGTCGTCCTCCGCAACGTCGTCGAGGCCGTCCGGCTCGCCGTCCCCGGGCTGACCTCCGTCAGCGTCACCACGATCGACGAGGAAGGTGGCTACACGACCGCGGTCGCCAGTGATCCACGGGCACAGGCGGTCGACGAGCTGGAGTACGCCCAGAAGGAGGGCCCCTGTGTCGTCGCCCTGGAGACCGGCGAGGAACAGCTCGTCCGCGACGTCCGCAGCGACGACCGCTGGGCGGCCTTCAACGAGGCCGCCCTGGACAACGGCTTCCACGCCGTCGCCGGTATCCCGCTGCAGGCCAACGGTCACACCTACGGCGCGCTGAACCTGTTCGCCGCTGCCCCCGGCGGCATCGACGAGGACACGATGGCCCTGTGCCGGCGCCTGGCCACGCCTGTCGGCGCGGCGCTGGCGAATGCCCGCGCCTTCCGCACCTCCGATCGCCTCTCCCGCCAGCTGCAGCAGCGGCTGCACGACATCGCCGTGCTGCACCAGGCCGTCGGTGTGCTGATGGCCGACCGCGATTGTGACGCCCGCACGGCGGCCGCACTCCTCCAGCGCACCGCGGAGACCACCAACCGCAGCCTCCGCGACGTCGCCGAACAGCTGGTCGAGCGCGTGGCCGAGGGCGGCTGACGGGTCAGCCCGGCCCGGCGAGGGCCTCGGCGCGCAGGCGCTGCCGCTCGTGCTCGGCACCCAGGGCGATCGGGGCACCGATCGCCTCGTCGGGGATCGCGAACGCGTCGACCAGGGTCGGTGCGTACGGCCGCAGCTGCGTGCACAGCTCGTTGACCGCGGCGGTGATCGCCTTCGAGCGCTGGGCGTTGAAGCGGCCGTGCTCGAGGTACCAGCCGCGCTCGGCCTCGATGGTCGCCAGGGCGTGCAGGTCGCACAGGCGGTCCAGCAGCGCGGCGGCCGCGGGGTCCTCGCAGGACTCGACCGACGCGGCGAAGGCCTCCAGCACGACCCGGTCGATGTGGACCTGGGCTGCCAGCAGCACGTGGTCCTGGACCTCGTTGAAGACGTCGAAGGCGTCGCGCCCGGCGCCGATGCCGGCCTTCAGGCGACGGGCCACCCCGGCGATGACGTGCTGCTCGCGCCACGCGAACGTCTGTAGCTGCCAGGCCCGGTCGTGCAGGTCGGTGTCCTCGTCGCGGCTGACGATGCCGGTGATCGACTGCCACACCTGCCGGGCGGCGGTGCGCTCGACGACCGTCTCCACGACCTGGTCGGCGACGAAACGCGCCATCCCGAAGGTGTCGAGGGACCCGAACTCCTCGCGGTAGTCGGTGAGCAGACCCTTGGCGACGAGCTGGAGCAGGACGGTGTTGTCGCCCTCGAAGGTGGTGAAGATGTCGGTGTCGGCCTTCAGCTCGGTGAGCCGGTTCTCCGACAGGTAGCCGTTGCCGCCGCACGCCTCGCGACTGACCTGGATGGCGTTGGTCGCGTGCCAGGTCGTGGCCGTCTTGATCGCCGCGGCCCGGGCCTCCAGCTCCTGCCGGTCGGGCAGCTCCTCGGCGTTGAGGTCGTCGGTGAACGACTCGTGCAGCTGTCCGATGAGCTCGCGCTGGGCGGCGTGGAGCGCATACGTCTTCGCCAGCAGCGGCAGCAGGCGGCGCTGGTGCTGGCGGAAGTCGAACAGCACGACCTCGCGGTCGCTGTCGGGGGCCTTGAACTGGCGCCGCACGCCGGCGTAGCGCACGGCGATCGTCAGCGCCGTCTTGGCCGCCGACAGGGCCGAACCGGACACGCTGGCCCGTCCCGTCACGAGCGTGCCGAGCATGGTGAAGAACCGGCGGGTGGGGTTCTGGATGGGGCTGTGGTAGCCGCCGTCCTCGTCGACCCGGCCGAAGCGGTCCAGCAGGTTCTCGCGGGGCACGCGCACGTGGTCGAACGCGAGCCGGCCGTTGTCGACCCCGTTGAGGCCGCCCTTGTGGCCACAGTCCTCGATGGTGACGCCGGGCAGCGCCTGGCCGTCCTCGTCGCGGATCGGCACGAGGAAGCAGTGCACGCCGTGCGACTCGTCGCCGGTGACCAGCTGGGCGAAGACGGCCGCCATCCGCCCGTCGCGGGCGGCGTTGCCGATGTAGTCCTTGCGCGCGTCCTCGTCCGGGGTGTGGATCACCCACTCCTGGGCGTCGACGTCGAAGGTCGCGGTGGTCCTGAGCGACTGCACGTCCGAGCCGTGGCCCGTCTCCGTCATCGCGAAGCAGCCGGGCAGGTCGAGGTTGATCACGTCCGGCAGGTAGCGGGTGCGGTGGTCCTCGTTGCCGAGGTTGAGGATCGCGCCGCCGAACAACCCCCACTGCACGCCGGCCTTGACCAGCAGCGACAGGTCGCCGTGGGCCAGCGTCTCGAACGCGGTCAGCGACCCGCCGAGGTCGCCGCCACCGCCGTAGGTCTCCGGGAAGAGCAGCCGCGGACCGTCGGTCTTGGCGAGGTACTGCGCCTGCTCGAGCGTGCGGGCACGGTGCTCCTCGACCGACAGCCCCTGCCGCGGGTGCAGCAGCGGGTGACGGAGCTCTTCGCGGGTGCGGTCGCGTACCTCGGCCCAGCGGCCGTCGAGGTGGCGCTGCACCCGGACGGGGTCCACGCCGTCACCGGGCAACGGCGGCAGATCGGTGGTGGCACTCACGTCAGCCCTTTTCGCGGTCGAGGGTGCCGGTCAGGTGCAGACGGGCACCCGACCGGTCGTGCAGGGAGAACCGCCAGCCGGCGCGGGTGCGGGCGGTCCGCAGCCGCACCACGGAGGGCAGTGGCACGGGCTGCTTGAACGCCACCTCCAGGTCGGCCGTGCCGCGCAGGTGCTCGTCCACGGCGGCGACGCACCGGGCGGCGGTCCACATGCCGTGGGCGATCGGCCGCGGGAAGCCGGCGAGCCGGGCCGTCAGCGGGTGCAGGTGGATCGGGTTGCGGTCGCCGGAGACGGCGCCGTAGCGGCGTCCGAGGTCGGCCGGCAGCCGCAGCGTCGCGCTGGACGCATCCGCCTGCGCCGCCTCGTGGTCGCGTCCGCCGGACGAGCCGGCGCCGTCCCCGGCGCGCTCACGGCGCAGGTAGGTGCTGGTGCCGGTCCACACGCTCGCGCCGTCGCGGGCGATGTCGGTCACGACGTCGAACTGGCGGCCGCGACGGTGCTGTCGCAGGTCGCCGGCCGTCACGCGCACGTCCAGGCGATCGCCCACCCGGATCGACGCGGACTGTCGCACGCGCTGGGCGACGTGGACGAGCCCCGGCAGCGGGAACGGGAAGTCACCGGCCGCCATCAGGTGCACCGACAGCGGGAAGCCGAGCAGGTGCGGGTAGGTGACTGGCACCTCGTCGGCCAGCCGGAAGCCGCAGACGTCCGCGTAGTCGGCGACGTGGTCGGCGCGGACCTCGACGTCGGCGACCTCGACGGCCCGGTCGGGCAGCGCGTCGGGCCGACCGCGCGGGTCGACCAGCGAGCCGAGCGTGCGTGCGTAGAGCCGGCCGAGGTTCGGCAGACCGGGGAGTTCGACGACGGCCATCGCTCAGGCCCCCATCAGGGCCTGGCCGCACACGCGCACGACCTGCCCGTTGACGGCGCCGGACCGGGGATCGGCCAGCCAGGACACCGTCTCCGCGACATCGACCGGGCGCCCGCCCTGGCCGAGGCTGCTCAGGCGCCGGCCCGCCTCGCGCACGCCGATGGGCATGCTGGCGGTCATGGCGGTCTCGATGAAGCCCGGGGCGACCGCGTTGATCGTGGCCTGCCGGCCGGCCAGTTCGCCCGCCAGCGCCTCCACCCGGCCGATCACGCCGGCCTTGCTGGTGGCGTAGTTGGTCTGCCCACGGTTGCCGGCGACGCCGCCGATCGAGGACACCCCGACGATGCGCCCGTGGGGACGCAGCAGATCGGCGTCGAGCAACGCCTCGTCGAGCCGCTCCTGGCTCGACAGGTTCACCGCCAGCACGGCGTCCCAGCGCGCGTCGTCCATGCCCGCCAGCGTCTTGTCACGGGTGATGCCGGCGTTGTGGACGACCACGTCGACGCCGCCGTGGCGCTCACGGAGATGGTCCACCAACGTCGCCGGGGCGCTCTCCGCGGTGACGTCGAGGTGCAGCGTGCTGCCGCCGACGTGGTTGGCGACGCGCGCCAGCGCCTCGCCCTGCGCCGGGACGTCCGCGCACACGACGTGGGCACCGTCGCGCGCCAGCACCGCCGCCATCGACGCGCCGATGCCCTGGGCGGCGCCGGTGACGACGGCGACCCGGCCGGCGTGCGGGGCGGCCGCGTCCGCGATCTCCGGCACCGGCTCGTCGGTCGGGCGCAGCGTCACCACCTGTCCGTCGACGAACGCGGAGCGCGCCGACAGCAGGAACGCCAGGGTGGAGGCGGCCCGGTCCTCGGCGCCCTCGGCGACGCGCAGCAGGTTGCACGTGGCGCCCTGACGCATCTCCTTGGCGAGCGAGCGGGTGAACCCCTCGATGGCGCGCTGGGCGGTGCGCTGGCGGACGCTGCCCTCGTCGGTCGCGCCGGCCAGCACCAGCAGCCTCGCGCTCGGGCCGGTTCGCCGGACGACCGGGGCGTAGAACTCGTACAGCTCCCGCAGCCGGCTGCTGTCGTCCAGGCCGGTAGCGTCGAACACGACCGCCCCGTAGGGGTTGGCCGAGTCGTCGACGGTGCGCCGCACGTCGGCGCCGCCGGCTTCGAGCACCTCCACGGCGGCGTCGAGCAGCCGGCCGCCCTTGGCCGCGCCCACCAGCGCCAGGCCCTCGATCAGCGGCTGGCCCGGCTCGTGGCGGCGCAGCGGTTCGGGGACGGGCAGGCTGAGGGCGTCGGCGACCTGACGGCCGAGCGACGAGGTCACGAGCTGCTGGTAACGGTCGGGCACGGCGATTCCTTGTCGCGAAGGGGGTGCACTGGCGGGCGGGCCGGCGGTGGCGCCACCGCCGGCCGCTTCGGTCACTTCTCCAGGATGGCGACGACGCCGTTGCCGCCGGCGGCGCAGATGGAGATCAGGGCCCGGCCGCCGCCCCGCTCGTGGAGCAGCTTCGCGGCGGTGGCGACGATGCGGCCGCCGGTGGCCGCGAAGGGGTGGCCGGCGGCCAGCGACGAGCCGGTCACGTTGAGCTTGTCGCGGTCGATGGCGCCCAGCGGCGCGTCCAGGCCGAGCCGCTCCTTGCAGAAGCGCTCGTCCTCCCACGCGGCCAGCGTCGCCAGCACGGTGGAGGCGAAGGCCTCGTGGATCTCGTAGACGTCGAAGTCCTGCAACGTGAGCCCGGCGTCCTCGAGCAGCCGCGGGACGGCGTACACCGGAGCCATGAGCAGGCCCTCGGGCGGGCTGCCGTCCTCGCCGCCGTGGACGTAGTCGACCGCCGCGGTACGCGCGTGGGTGAGGTGTGCCAGCACGGGCAGGCCACGCTGCTGCGCCCACTCGTCGGAGCCCAACAGCACCGTGGACGCGCCGTCCGACAGCGGCGTCGAGTTGCCCGCGGTCATGGTCGCGTCGTCGCCGAAGGTGCCGACACCGAACACGGGCTTCAGCTTCGCGAGCTTCTCCAGCGAGGTGTCGGGGCGCAGGTTCTGGTCGCGCTGCAGACCCAGGAACGGCGTCACGAGGTCGTCGAGGAAGCCGCGCTCGTAGGCGGCGGCGAGGTGGTGGTGGCTCGCGACGGCCAGCGCGTCCTGCGACTCGCGGTCGATCTCCCACGCGGCGGCGGTGACGGCGGCGTGCTCGCCCATCGACAACCCCGTGCGGGGCTCGGCGTTGCGCGGCTGCTCCGGCACCAGCTGCCCGGGCCGGAGGCGGGCGACCAGCTTGAGGCGCTCGGCGGTCGAGCGTGCGGCGTTCAGGTCGAGCAGCAGCCGGCGCAGCCGGTCGTTCAAGGCCAGCGGCGCGTCGCTGGTGGTGTCCGTGCCGCCCGCGATGCCCCAGTCGATCTGGCCAAGGGCGATCTTGTTGGCCACGCCGATCACCGTCTCCAGCCCCGTGCCGCACGCCATCTGGACGTCATGGGCGGGGGTGGCGTGGTCGAGGGCCGAGCCGAGCACCACCTCGCGGGTCAGGTTGAAGTCGCGGCTGTGCTTGAGCACCGCACCCGCCACCACCTCGCCGGGCCGCTCGCCGCGCAGCCCGAAGCGGGCCACGAGTCCGTCCAGGGCGGCGCCGAGCAGGTCGGCGTTGCTCGCGCGGGCATAGGGCCCGTGCTGGCGGGCGAAGGGCGTGCGGTTGCCGCCGAGGATCGCTGCGGGACGCGCCTCCATGGGTGACCTTTCGTGTTCGCCGACCCGGGGACACATGTGACACCGGACGATGTCACGCCGTTCGACGTCGAGGACGTCCAACGACTGGTCGCCCCGGTGGTGACGCGGTCGGGTGACCGCGAACTGCAGCAAGCGTTCCGGCGAACCGGCGGAAGCGCCAGGGTGCGCCACGGGCGAGCGGACCCCTTCCATTCTCGACGTCAGCGTCAGATCCGGTGGTGTCGCGACCGTGAGCGGCGGGTGCGGTCAGGCGGAGTCGCGGACGATGAGCGTCGTCGGCAGCACGACGTGGCGAGGTGCCTCCTCCCCCGCCAGGCGCGCCAGCAGCAGGTCCACCATCCGTGCGCCCAGTTCCTCGACGGGCTGTCGCACGGTCGTCAGTGGCGGCTGGGCGGAGCGAGCGACGACCGAGTCGTCGAAGCCCACGACGGCGACGTCACCGGGTACCCGACGGCCGGCCGTGCTCAGCACCTGCAGTGCGCCGAGGGCGGCGAGGTCGGAGGCGGCGACCACGCCGTCGACGTCGGGCGCCGCGGCCAGCAGCCGCGCCATGGCGGCGGCGCCACCCTCGCGGGTGAAGTCCCCGGTCGTCTCGAGCTCGGCGGCCACGGGCAGGCCTCGGGCGACGTGGGCGTCGTGGTAGCCCGCGAGCCGGTCACGGCCGGCCACCATGTCGAGCGGCCCGGTCAGGATCCCGACGCGCCGGCGGCCCGCGGCCAGCAGGTACTCGGTGGCCACCGCCGCGCCGCCGCGGTTGTCGGCGTCGACCCAGGACACCTCGAGGTCCTCGACGTTGGGGCGGCCGCCCAGCACGATCGGCAGACCGGCGGCGTGGAGATCGCCGGCGAGCGGATCGTCCACGTGCAGGGACAACAGCAGGGCACCGTCGGCGTGCCCGCCGAGCAGGAAGCGCTCGACGCGCCGGCGCGCGTGCTCGCCGTCGGGGTCGTGCGCCGGGTCGGCGGCGGCCAGGAGCAGCGCCAGTTGCAGGTCCGTGCGGGCGATCGCCCGGCTGACCCCGCGGACGACCGCCCCGAAGAACGGTTCGTCGAACACGCGCGACTCCGGCTCGCGCACGACCAGCGCCACCGTGCCGGTCCGGCGCGTCGCCAGCGAGCGGGCGGCCTGGTTCGGCACGTAGCCGAGGCGTGCGACGGCCGCTTCGACGGCGCGTCGCGCGGACGGCGACACGCGCGGGTTGCCGGTGACGACGCGGCTGACGGTCGACCGGGAGACGCCGGCAGCACGCGCGACCGCCTCGAGGGTCGGCGCCCCCGGCCGCGGCGTCCCGCCGGAGCTCACCCCACCGCCCCGGCGCGGTCGGCGAGCAGGGCGCGGTACCAGTGCGCCGACGCCTTCGGTGTGCGCCGCAAGGTGGCGCGGTCGACGTGCACGATGCCGAAGGTCGGCGCGTAGCCCTCGGCCCACTCGAAGTTGTCGAGCAGGGTCCACACGTAGAAGCCGCGCAGGTCCGCGCCGGCCTCGCCCGCCCGCGCGAACGCCTCGAGGTGGCCGTCGAGGTAGGCGATGCGGTCCTGGTCGTCCACCTCGCCGCCGTCGCGGACCGGGTCCGGGAAGGCACCGCCGGTCTCGGTGACGGCCAGCGGTACCGCGTAGTCGGTGTGCAGGCGCGTGAGCAGGTCGAACAGGCCGCTGGCGTCGATGCTCCAGCCGAGGGCGCTGGCCGGGGCCGGACCGGGCACCTCGACGAGGTGGTCCTGCCCGGGTCCGGCGGGCGCCGGACCGGTGTGGCCGCTGGTGCGGGCGCCGACGTAGAGCGGCGTGTAGTAGTTGACGCCCAGCAGGTCGACGGGAGCGGCGATCTCCTGCAGGTCGCCCTCACGGTGCAGGGTCGCGAGATCGGCGATCGGGTCCCAGGCCGCCAGCACGTCGTCGGGGTAGGCCGCGCGGAACAGCGGATCGGTCCAGACGCGGTTGCGCAGGCCGTCGGCGAGTTCTACGGCTGCCCGGTCGTCGGCGGCGTCGGACGCCGGACGCACCGGGGCGGGGTTCAGGACGATGCCGACCTGGGCGCCCGCGCCCAGCGTCTCGCGCAGGACCCGGCTCGCGCGCCCGTGGGCCAGCAGCAGATGGTGCGCGGCCGCCACGGCGCGGCGTGGGTCGCGCACGCCGGGAGCATGGACGCCGAGGTCATAGCCCAGGAACGCCGAGCACCAGGGCTCGTTGAGCGTGCTCCAGTCGCGGACCCGGTCACCGAGGTGTTCGGCCACGACCCGGGCGTAGCGGGCGAAGGCGTCGACGACCTCCCGTCGTTCCCAGCCGCCGGCGTCCTCCAGCACCTGGGGCAGGTCCCAGTGGTAGAGGGTCGCCAGCGGCCGGATGCCGCGCGCGAGCAGACCGTCGACGAGGCGGTCGTAGAAGGCCAGTCCGCGCGCCTCCACCTCCCGACCGTCAGGCAGGACGCGGGGCCAGGCGATCGAGAACCGGTAGCTGTCCACGCCGAGCCACGCGAGCAGGTCGAGGTCCTCCTCGAAGCGGTGGTAGTGGTCGCAGGCCACGTCGCCGGTCTCGCCACCGGCCACCGCGCCGGGCGTGTGGCTGAACGTGTCCCAGATGGACGGGGCGCGGCCGTCGACGTCGACCGCCCCCTCGATCTGGTAGCTGGACGTCGCCACGCCGTAGGTGACGGCTGGCAGCCGGTCCGCGGAGACGACCATGTGGGGCTCCTGCTCCGGCGGTGGGCAGAGGATGCTTCGCGGGCGTCGCGCCCAGCGAGGCGGGGAAGGACACCGAACGCCCCCACGGTGACGGGCGGCCGTCGCGCCGGCCGCGCGTCGTGGGAGCGCTCCCACAGCATCCGGATCCCGGCCAGCATTGTCAACGCCGTGAGCGCCGCCCACCGGCAGCCGCGCGGTTGGCCGGGCTTTTGTCCCGAACCTGGCACGCCGTGGTCCCGAATGACCTACGGTGGCGATCGTAGGTCGGCTCCCGCGCCGCTCTACCGCCTGCCCGCTCGAGGGAGAGCGAGCGGTGAAACGTCCAGGGGCGTCGCGCGCCGGCGCCACGGAAGAAGGCTCACACGAATGCGTCACACGAAGAGGTTGGTCGCGGCGATGGCCGCCGCCGCGCTCGCGTTGACCGCCTGCGGTAACGGTGATGACGGGGACACCGCCGCGCCGGAGGGCGAGGGCGGCACCGCCGAGGGCGGCGAGGGCGACAGCGACATCAGCGGCGAGGAGGTGTCCGTCTTCGGTGCACCGACGAGCGTCGAGGGCGACGCCATCAACGCCGTGATCCAGGAGTACTTCAACGAGCCCACGGGCGCGAACGCGTTCTACGAGGGCTCGGACAGCTTCGAGTCGCAGGTGCAGATCCGCATCGACGGTGGCAACCCGCCGGACATCGCGATCTACCCGCAGCCCGGCGCCGTCGTCGACCAGGCCGAGCAGGGCAACGCCATCTCGCTCGAGTCGATGGGCTTCGACATCGCGGAGCTCGAGGAGCGCTTCGGCGAGTACCTGATCTCGCTCGGCGAGTACGAGGGCGAGCACTACGGCATCCCGACCAACGTCAACTACAAGTCGCTCATCTGGTACAACATTCCGGTCTTCGAGGCCCAGGGCTACGAGATCCCGGAGACCTACGAGGACCTGGTCGCCCTCTCCGAGCAGATGGTCGCCGACGGCTACACCCCGTGGGCGATCGGGACCGGCTCCGACGACGCCACCGGCTGGCCCGCGACCGACTGGATGGAGGACATCGTCCTGCGCCAGGCGGGGCCGGACACCTACGACGGCTGGGTCAGCAACGAGGTGCCGTTCGACGACCCCGCCATCGTGGAGGCTGCCGAGACCTTCGACCAGATCCTCGACGGCGAGGGCTTCGTCGCGGGTGGCAAGTCGGCGATCCCGGACATCGACTTCCGCGACGCCCCCGACGGGATCATCGGTGACGAACCGCAGGCCCTGATGCACCGGCAGGCGTCGTTCATCGTCAACTTCTTCCCCGAGGGCGCGGAGTTCGGGACCGACTACGGCGTGTTCCCGTTCCCGACCATCGACGGCAACGACGGCGCGCTGATCGCCGGTGAGCTCGCGACCGTGTTCAACGACACACCGGCGGTCCGCGAATTCATCCGGGTCTTCACGGACACGGACGCGCAGTGCGCCCAGGGCACCTTCGAGGGCGTCGCCCGGATCTCGCCGAACGTCAACACGACGGCCGAGTGCTACGACGACGAGGTCGTGGCGACCTCGGCGGAGAACGTGCTGACCGCGCTGCGTGAGGGCACGGCTCGCTTCGACGCGTCGGACCTGATGCCGCCGCAGGTGGGCTCGGGCTCCTTCTGGACCGCCATGAACGAGTGGATGCGGGGCGGCGACATCAACGCCCTGCTGACCGACGTCCAGAACAGCTGGCCGGCCGAGTAACGACCGGCTCGTGGATCACGACACGGGGGGCGTCGGCAGGCGCCCCCCGTGTTCGTGTCGGTAGCGCACGGACCAGCGCACCAGCGGGGAAACGCCGGCCGAGCCACCCCGGACTCGCTAGCGTTCGCCGGTAGGCGCGCACGACTGGGAGAGTTGCTGTGACGACCACCCCTCCTCCTCCCACCACCCAGCTCGAGGACGAGCAGACCGCCGCGGCCACGAGACTGCCGCCGGCCGGTCGCGCCGATCCGACCAAGCTCGCCATCAGCCTCGGACTGCTACTGCTCACGGCCGTCGTGTCACTGGCCGCGTTCGAGTGGATGCGCAACACGCGGGCGAGCACGGCGCTCGTCGTCGTGGTGGCCCTGGCCATCGGCGTGCTGGGCGTCTTCGCCTTCTACCTCCTGCTCGACCGCACGACGGACGCGCTGCCGCTGCGCATGCAGGAGACGGTGCGGCCCTGGGTCTTCGTCGGCCCGGCACTCGTGCTGTTGACGGTGTTCCTGCTCTACCCCGCGATCCGGACCATCCTGCTGGGCTTCCAGGACGCCAACGGCACCGCGTGGGTGGGGGCCGACAACTTCGTCAACATCTGGCGCGACGACTCGCTGCGTCGCTCGGTCATCAACACGCTGGCCTGGATGATCATCGTCCCGGCGCTCGCCGTCGGCATCGGCCTGGTCTTCGCCGTCCTCGCCGACCGCCTGCGGCGAGGCGAATCGGTGGCCAAGTCGCTGATCTTCCTGCCGATGGCGATCTCGTTCGTCGGCGCCAGCGTCGTCTGGGCGTTCATCTACGACTACCAGGTGTTCGGTAACCAGACCGGCCTGCTCAACGGGATCATGGTCGCGCTCGGCCAGGACCCGGTGTCGTGGACCGGCGACTTCTACCCCTGGAACAACTTCTTCCTGATGGTCGTCATGGTCTGGATGCAGACCGGATTCGCCATGGTGATCCTGTCGGCGGCCATCAAGGGCGTGCCCGAGGACATCCTGGAGGCGGCGCGCATCGACGGCGCCACGGAATTCCAGGTCTTCCGACGCATCACCGTGCCGTCCATCATGTCGGCCATCGTGGTCGTGACCACCACGATGATCATCAACGTGCTGAAGATCTTCGACATCGTCTTCGTCATGACGGGCGGCCGCGACGGCACCGAGGTCATCGCCGAACGCATGATCCGGTGGTTCTTCAACTTCCGGAACCAGGGACAGGGGGCGGCCATCGCGACCATGCTCTTCGTGCTCGTCCTGCCGGTGATGATCTGGAACGTCAAGCGCTTCCGCGAGGAGGAGGAGATCCGATGAGCACCGCCACCGCGACTCCTGCCCCGGAGGCTCCGGCCCCGACCACGACCACCGGCAACGGCCGTGCTCCCGGCGGGGGCAGTGGCTGGTTCGTCCGCATCGCCGTGATCGGGATCGTGACGCTCTGGCTGATCCCGACGGTCGGCCTGTTCATCTCCTCGTTCCGGACCCGGACGTTCATCGAGTCCGAGGGCTGGTGGACGGCGTTCGTGCGGCCCTTCGCCGAGGGCCAGTGGACGCTGGACAACTACGCCACCGTGCTCGGTCAGTCGCGCGGCTTCGGCAACGCCTTCATCAACAGCCTGGCCGTCACGATCCCGTCGACGGTCATCCCGATCACGATCGCCATGTTCGCGGCGTACGCCTTCTCGTGGATGCACTTCCGCGGGCGCTACCTGCTCTTCGTCGGCGTGGTGGCGCTGATCGCCGTCCCGCTGCACGTGGCCCTGATCCCGATCCTGCGGCTGTACCAGCAGGGCATGGAGCTCTTCGGGATCACCATCTTCCCCGCCCTGCAACTGCAGGGCACCTTCCCGGCCATGTGGCTGGCGCATACGGGCTTCGGTCTGCCGCTGGCGATCTACCTGCTGCGCAACTACGTCGGGTCGCTGCCCTCGTCGATCATCGAGTCCGCGCGGGTCGACGGCGCCTCGCACATGCAGACGTTCACCCGACTGGTCGTCCCGCTGTCGGTCCCCGCGATCGCGGCGTTCGCCACGCTGCAGTTCCTGTGGGTCTGGAACGACCTGCTGGTCGCGCTCGTGTTCCTCGGCGGTACGCCCGACGTCCGGGTGCTGCAGATCGCGCTGGCCGACCTGCAGGGCGCGTTCGGCCAGAACCGGCACATCCTGCCGGCGGCGGCGTTCGTCACGATGGGTCTGCCGATGGTGGTGTTCTTCGCCCTCCAGCGCTTCTTCGTCCGCGGGCTGACGGCGGGTGCGGTGAAGGGATGACGTTCCTCCCCCGGTTCGAGGGGGACGACGGCTCGGGCCGGCTGTTCAGCAGCCGGCCCCTGTCCTCCCGGGGGCGCTGGCTGGCCATCCTCGCGGCCAGTGCCGTGCTCCAGGTCGCCTACTGGCCCATCATCTTCGCGCTGGGCGCGTCCCATGCCGGCGATCCCGTGCCGGTCGAGCTGCTGCTGTTCGGGCTCGCCTTCGTCCCGGCCTCGTTCCTCGTGCTCGCCTTCACCTCGCGGCACCGCCGGGCACCCGGCGCGGTGTTGCGGGCGATGGGGCTGTTCCTGCTCGTCGGGCTACCGGTGGCGCTGCTCAATCCGGTGGTCGGTCTGGTCGCCGGGTTCGGCGCCGGCGGCATCGCCACGCTGCGCGCCCCGAGCGACAGCCGGCTGCGCCCACGCGCGATCGCGGTCGCCGCCGCCTCGGTCTACGCCCTGGCGCTGCTGACGGTGGGGCCTGACGAGTTGTTCGCGCTGCTCAGCGCCGCCGCACTGCCGTTCGCCGTCGTGGGCATCGCCGACGAGATCACGGTCGGGCGCCGCGGTGGCGGCGTCGCATGACGTCACCGCACGGTCCGGGCGCGGAGGCCGGTCGGGTGCGCTGGCGCCGCTACGTCGCGGTTGGCGACAGCACCACGGAGGGCATGGACGACCCCGACGGGGCGGGCGGCTACCGCGGCTGGGCGGACCGCTTCGCCGAGCACGTCGACCGCGCCCAGGGCGGCGGGCTCGAGTACGCCAACCTCGCCGTGCGCGGGCGCACCACGGCGGCGATCCGTGCCGAGCAGCTGCTGCCCGCGCTCGCGCTGGAACCGGACCTCGTCACGGTCGTCTCCGGCATGAACGACCTGCTGCGCCCGTCGTTCGACCTGCGCGGTGTCGTCCGTGACCTGCACGTGATGCAGGCCGCGTTCGTCCACGAAGGGGCGACGGTGCTGAGCTTCACGCTGCCGGACCTGTCCCCGGTGCTGCCGCTGGCGCGGCCGCTGGACGGGCGGCTGCGGGCCCTCAACGACGGCATCCGGCGCGCCTGCGAGCGTTCCGGCGCCCGGCTGCTGGATCTCGCGGCCCATCCGGTGGCCAGCGATCCGCGGCTGTGGAGCGAGGACCGGCTCCACGCCAACAGCGCCGGCCACGAGCGCATCGCGGACGCGCTCGCCCACCGGCTCGGCCTGCCCGGTGCCCGCGACGACTGGACCGAGCCGCTCCCACCGGCCCCGGCGCGCCGCCGCTCCGAGCTCGCCGCGGCGGAGCTGGCCTGGGCACGCACGCACCTCGGCCCGTGGCTGTACCGGCGCCTGCGTGGCCGGTCGTCCGGTGACGGGGTCAGCGCCAAGCGGCCGGTGCCTCGGCCCGTCTCCCCCCGCTGACCGGACGTCGCGACCCCCCGCGGCCGGGGGACGTCTCCGGGTGCGACGGGCATCGACGAGCGGTCAGTCCAGCTGCGCGAGCGCCCGGTCCAGCACGCTGGCCACCTGCGCGCGGGTGAGGGAGGCCGAAGGACGGAACGTGCCGTCGCGGTGTCCGGTGAGGACGAGCGACTTCGCCAGCATCGTGACGGCGTCCTGATGGATGTTGTCACGCAGGTCGGGGAAGAGCTCCGTCGCGTCCGGCGGCATGTCCATGGCCCGCACGATGATCGCGGCGGTCTGGTCGCGGCGAACCGGCTGCCCCGGCCGGAACGAACCGTCCGAGAAGCCCTGGACGAGTCCGGCGGCGACCGCCGCATCGATCGTCGCGGCGTGCGGCGAGTCCAACGGCACGTCCGGGAAGCGTTGGACCGGCCGGTCGGGAAGCTCGATCTGGAGCCCGCGTACGAGCAGGCTGGCGAGCTGGGCTCGGGTGACGGGGCGCGCCGGCCGGTAGGTGCCGTCCGGGTGGCCGCCGATCACGCCTCGCCGCGCCAGTCGCTCGATGGCCTCGCCGTGCACGGCGCCCGGGTCGACGTCCGCGAACCTGACCGCGGGCCCGTCGACCGGTGCTCGGCGCGACACCGGTCGCGGCGCGTCCGAGCGATAGCGGATCTCACCGCGGGCGGCCGGCTGCACGAATACCTCGAAGCGGGAGTAGCACCGCTGTTCGAACCGCAGCGCCAGCGACTCGATCGGCGTCTCGAGGTCATGGGGGCCGTCGCCGTCCGGCCCTGGCCGCGGCGCCCCGAGCTCGATGTCGTCGATGATGAACCAGCCGGACGCGACGCTGCCGCAGCCCCGCCCGTTGCCGCGCCATTGAAGGCCGCCGTCGACGGCGTTGCGGCCGTGGGTCAGCCGGCCGTAGTAGCCCGGCCGGACCTCATCGAGGCCGCGCGGGAGCATGAACGAGCCGGACCAGGTGTCGCCGGCCTCGCCGAACGGCGGCTGCACCATGACGTTCAGCACCAGACGCGTCGAGGGTTGCCGTGGCTGCTCGGCCAGCCAGACCCGCAGGTCGCCGTCCGTTTCGGTCCACGCACCGTCGGTGTCCTCACCGACCCAGGAACCGGGCTGCCCCTGCACCAGCACGTAGGTGTCCGAGTCGGGGACCGCGGCGGCCGGCGGTGCCCAGCGTGGGCCGGGTGACGGGCGCGGGTTGTTCGCCGCCGGCAGCACGTCGCGGTGGTCGTAGCGCACGGCTCCGCGCAGCGGCGGTGCGCCGAGGTCGTTGCAGCGCTGCTCGAAGCGCAGCGCCAGTTGTCGGATCCGGCCGTCGGAGCCGCGTTCGAGCTCGTCGATGGCGAACCAGCCCGTGCCGGCGCTGCAACCGCGCGCCTCACCGTCCCATCTGAATGGCGAGGTCGCCGCCGTGAACGGCCCGTAGAAGCCCACCCGCAGCGGGCCGAGCCCCGGTTGGATGAACTGGCTCGACCAGCGCTGGTCCCCGTGCACCGCGATCTGGACGTTCGAGCCCAGGTCGCCTTCCTCCAGCCGGATGCCGGCCGTGGTCTGGTCGTACGCGCGACGACGACCCTGACCGACGAAGTCGCCGGGCTCGCTGGCCAGCTCGACCCACGTCCCCCCGCTGGTCCGTGACGGCCGCCACAGGTCCCTCGATGGCGGCGGAGCGGGCAGGCCGGCCGCTTCCGCGGCGTAGTCGACCTGGCCTCGCAGCGCACCTTCGTCGCAGGCCACGTCGAACGAGGCGCGGAAGCGCTCGACCCGGCCGTCGGTCATGACCAGCTCGTGGACCTCGACCCCGCTGGTGGTGGCGCAGAAGAAGAAGCCACTCACCCCGACGTGCGCGGCGGGGGGGCGGCCGGAGAAGGTCGTCGAGGCATCGTCGGCCAGCGCCACGCCGGCCTCGAGCGTCGCGTCGATGGTCAGGCGGTGGTCGCCTTGCACGTTCAGCACGAACACGCCGTCTCGGGGCCCGGCCTCGAAGGCGGCCGTCGACGCGTCGTAGGTGCGGGCGATGCCGCCCTCGATCCGGAAACTCGCCGTCGCCGGTGAGCCGGCGGACACGGCAGCCTTCCCGGCGTCGACGCCCGACGCCGCCGCGGCCGGCAGGACGAGCGCGAGCGCCACGCCGGCCGTGAACCACTTTCGCCACCCCACGTGGGCCCCCGTCGTCCTCGATGCGCGGAACTCTGCCGAGGCCCCGGCCGGCCGGACCCCGTCCGTGCGTCTATCGACCTTCCGACGGCCGTCCGGACATTCAGCCGACGGCGACCTGCTCCTCCTGCTCGGCGCGGGCCGCGGTGCGCCGCTCGACCCGCCGCAGCGCGCCGGTGAGCACCAGGCGGGCGACGTTGCCCAGGGCGACCACGGCCACGGCGACGCTGAGGGCACGCACGGCAGCGTCCACCGGCGTGATCGCCCCACTGGCCATCAAGGCCAGGATCGGGATCAGCGCCAGCATCCCCAGACCCGCGAACAGTCGCCGCAGCGGACCCGCGCTCATCGGACCGGCACCAGGTCGCGCACGGCCAGGGCGACGTCCAGCGGTCGCGCCCGCCCGGCACTGGCACCGAGCGATCCGTAGCCGAGCACCAGCCCGAGTTCGACGGCGACGCGAAGCGCCTCGGGCAGGTACTCCTCGTCGGCCCACGACACCGCCAGCGGGTCGCGGTGCAGCAGGTCGCGCCACCCCTTGCCGCCGACGACGAGGTGCAGCCAGCGGCCCTCCCGCGCCCGGTCGAGCCACTGGAGGCTGGTCTGCGAGCCCGTGACGGCGGCCGCCACGTCTCCCAGCGCGTGCAGCGGCTGGCCGACCGAGGTGACCGGCATCCCGATCGCCGTCGCCAGGCCACGCGCCCGCGGTCCGACGAGCAGCGCCCGTCCGGTCGGCAGCGGCCGGCACAGCGGCCGCAGCGCCTCGGCGAGCGCGAAGGTCCACGCGACGTCGTCGGCCGGATCCGCGACGTCCAGCGACTGCACGAACGCGACCGGCAGGCCCAACCGCACCAGCGTCGTCCGCGACCACGCCCGTGCGTCGCCGGCCGGAGTGTCCACGTCCGCGTCGACCACGGGTGTGACGGTGCCGAGACCGGCGGTGGTCGGCTCACCGACGCCGGCGTCCGCCCAGGCCGGCCGGCGCAGGTCGGCGGCCTCCGGCCACGTCACCGGGGCGGTCGGCGGTGGCGGGGTCGGTGGCTGCTCGGTCGCGGCGGCCGCACCCGGCGCATCCGTCGGTTCGGCCGTCGGCCCGTCAACGGCCTCCGTCGCCACGGTGTCAGGAGCCAGTTGCCGCCGCAGGAAGGTCGCGAAGTCGATCTCCTCGGGCGCCGTGTCCGCGTCGGCCAGCAGCCGGTCGATCGGGGAACTCACGCCGATGGAGGGCTCGACCGGCGGCGGGACGGCCGTCGGCTCGTCGGCTGCCGCGGCGTGGATCTGCACGACCTCCTTGGCGAAGAACCCGCCGATCCCGCCGCGCAGGACACGCTTGGCCGCGACGATCCGGGCGTCGGCACCGTAGGTCGCGTGGACCTCGGCGAGTGCGGCCTCGGCCGTGGGCGCCTCGGCGACCAGGGTCGCGCCGGCGACGGGCGTGTCCTCGGCGAGGGTCGCCGCGGGCGGGTACTCAGACGTCTGCGTGCGCGGCACCGATGGCTCCGATCACATTGAGCTGCAGGTGGGTGGGCAGTTCGGGGTAGGCGACGACGGCGACGTCGACACCGGAGGCGGCCAGGGCGTTGCGCAGCGGGCGGCGCAGCAGCTGGCCGCAGACGACGGCGACCGGCGCGCCGGGCGAGCGGTTGACCAGCTCGGCGGCCTCGGCGATCAGGGGGGCGAGTCGGGCGGGTTCGACGATCAACTGCAGGGTCCCGTCGATGTCGCGGACCCGTTCGTGCAGCTCGCCCTCGACGGCCGGCGCGAGGGTGATGGCGCCGAGGTGGCCCTCGGGCGCGATGCGGGCGAGGATGCCGGCGCCGACGGCGACGCGCGCGGCGGCGACGAGCTGGTCGAGCGAGCGTGTCTCGCGGGCACGGCCGGCGACCGCCTCGACGATGCGGGCGAGGTCGCGGATGCTGACCCGCTCGCGCAGCAGCTCGCGCAGCACGTCGTGCAGGACGGCGATCGGCAGCGACTCGGTGCCGACCTCGTCGGCCAGGAGCGGCTCGTCGTAGCGCAGCGATTCGACCAGCTGCTGGACCTGCTGGCGCGACAGCAGCTCGCCGGCGTGCCGGCGGGCGATCTCCGCGAGGTGGGTGACGACGACGGCGGACCGGTCGACCACGGTGGCGCCGGTCGCGGTGACACGGCTGCGCGCCTCGACCGGGATCCAGTAGGCCTTCAGCCCGAACACCGGCTCGACGGTCTCCTCCCCCGGCACGCCACCGAGCTCGTCACCGACCGCCGGCAGCGCCAGCGCCCGGTCACGCGGCGCCGTGCCACGGGCCACCTCGACGCCGTGGAGCAGGATCCGGTAGGTGCCCGAGGGCAGGGTGACGTCGTCGGCGGTGCGCACGAGCGGCATCACGACGCCGAGCTCCTCACCGATCTGTCGGCGCAGGGCGCGGACCCGCTGCAGCAGGTCGCCGCCGGCCTCCTGGTCGGTGAGGTCGAGCACGTCGTAGGCCAGGTGCAGCTCGAGCGGCTCGACGCGCAGCTGCTCGATGAGTGCCCGCGGGTCGTCGGGGTCGAGGCGGACGACCGAACCGTCCCCTTCGCCGGCGTCGCCGCCGGTCGCGGCCTCGGCCGCCTTCGCGGCGTTGGCGCCGCGGGCGCCGAGCACGAGCAGGGTGACCACGATGGCGACGAAGGGCAGCTTGGGCAGGCCGGGCAGCAGGCCGATGCCGGCCATGACCAGCGCCGCGATCCGCAGCACGCGCGGGTCGCGCAGCAGTTGGCGGCCGACCGTCGGACCGAGGTCCTCCTCGCCGTCGACCCGGGACACCAGCAGACCGGTCGCAGCGGAGATGAGCAGCGCGGGGATCTGGCTGATGAGGCCGTCACCGACCGTCAGCAGCGAATAGGTCGAGGCCGCCTCCCCCGCCGACATCCCGGCCATCGTGATGCCGATGACCAGGCCGCCGATCAGGTTGATCACGACGATGACGATGCCGGCGATCGCGTCGCCCTTGACGAACTTCGACGCCCCGTCCATCGCGCCGTAGAAGTCGGACTCCTGTGCGATGCGGGTACGGCGCTCGCGGGCTTCGCGCTCGTCGATCAGGCCGGCGGCGAGGTCGGCGTCGATCGCCATCTGCTTGCCGGGCATGGCGTCGAGCGCGAACCGGGCACCCACCTCGGCGACGCGGCCCGCGCCGTTGGTGATCACGACGAACTGGATGACGACGAGGATCAGGAAGACGACCAGACCGACGACGATCGACCCGCCCACGACGAAGTTGCCGAACGTGGCGATCACCTTGCCGGCGTAGCCGTCGAGCAGGATCAGCCGGGTCGACGACACGTTCAGCGCCAGCCGCATCAGCGTGGTGAGCAGGATCAGCGACGGGAAGCTCGACAGGTCGAGCGTGTCGCGCAGCGTCAGCACGGCCAGCAGGATCAGCAGCGCGAACGCGAGGTTCAGCGCCAACAGCAGGTCCAGGAGCACCGGCGGGATCGGCACGACCATGGTGATGACCGCGCCGACCAGCAGCAGCGGCACGATCGAGCGGGCGAGGTTGCGGCCCCCGCGGGCCGTGGTGCGTGCGCCGTCGCTCATGCCGCGCCCGCCCGCTGCAGCAGCCGGCTGCCCGGGCCGCGCCCGGAGCGGCGGTAGGCGAGCGCGAGCACGACCGCGACCGCCTCGTAGAGGGCGGCCGGGACGTGCTGGCCGACCTTGCAGCGCTTGTACAGCGCGCGCGCGAGCGGGATGTCGGGCGTGATGGGCACGCCGTGCCGGCGTGCGATCGTCTTGAGCTTGTCGGCCACGAGGTCGGCACCCTTCGCGACGACACGCGGCGCCCCCTCGGTGGGGTCGTAGCGCAGCGCGACGCACAGGTGGGTCGGGTTGGTGATGAGCACGTCGGCGGTGGCGACGTCGCGCAGCATGCGGTTGCGTGACAGGTCGCTGGCGCGGCGGCGGCGTTGGGCCCGCAGCAGCGGATCGCCCTCGGTGTCCTTGTGCTCGCGCTTGATGTCGTGGTGGCTCATCTTGATCTGGCTGGCGGTGCGCCACCGCTGGTAGGCGTAGTCGGCACCGGCGATCACCAGGGCGAGCAGCGCGGCCCGGATCAGGATCGTCCCGTACACGCCGGTGAGCCGGTCGATCCCGCCGGCCAGCGTGCGGTCGGTCTGCAGGTGGTCTTGCCAGACCGCCAGGGTCGGCCACACGACGATGGCGACGGCACCGAGCTTGAGCATGGACCGGATCAGCTCCCAGCCGGCCACGATGGGCTTGAGCTTCTCCAGGCCCTTCTTCGGGGACAGGTTCTTGAGCTTCGGCTTGGCCAGCTTCGGGTTGACCTTGAACCCGACCTGCACCACGCCGCTCACCAGGGCCGCGAGCACGGAGGCGATCAGGAAGGGGCCGGCGAGCACCATCGCCATCTGCAGGGCGCGGGGACCGGCGTCGGCCAGCGCGTGGGCGCTGCCGGCGGTGCGGAAGACCTCGGACAGGTCCCCCATCGTGCGGCGGACCATCATCGGGCCGGCGGCCGCCAGGGTGGCGAGGAGCGCGGCGAACGAGGCCGCGACGGCGACCTCCTGTGAGCGAGCGACCGTCCCCTCGTCGCGGGCCTTCTTGCGACGCTGGGGCGTGGCCTTCTCGGTCCGCCCATCCTTTGCCACGGTTCCGGCTACCTCGGTCCAGTTCCGACCGGCCCGTCCGTGGCCCTGCTGGCGCGGATCCTTCCGCTGCGCCGCCCTGTCGGCCGCACGCGCGAACGCTCAAGCACCCGTCGCTACGCGGGCGGGACGGTGCCGCCCAGGCCACGCAGGACGGCCTCGAGGGAGCGCACCACGGTCGTCTCCACGCCGTCGACGGCGTCGGGGAACAGCACCCAGGCGGAGCCCACCACGGTGATCGCGGCCAGGATCTTCGCCGGCATGCCGAGCATGAAGATGTTGGCCTGCGGGGCGAAGCGGGCGGCCAGCCCCATCGCGAGCTCCAGCATCAACAGCACGCCGATGACGGGCAGGGCGAGCTCCACGGCCGAGCGCATCAGCTGCGAGACCAGGTCGACGACGACGCCCGTGAGGCCCGGGGCGGGGGTGAGCGCCCCACCCAGCGGGATGATGCGGGCGCTGGCGACCAACCCGCCGACGAGCAGCGCCAGGCCCCCGCCGACCACGAACAGCGCCAGCCCGGTGAGGTGGAACAGCCGGGCGAACACGCCACCCTGGTCGCCCTGCATGGGGTCGAACACGGTCGCGATCGACAGCCCGGACACCAGGTCGATGATCCCGCCGGCGGACGTGAACAGATGCAGGATCAGCCCGCTGACGTAGCCCAGGGCGACCCCGACGACCGCGTTGACGAGCCCGGCGGCGAACAGGTCACCCAGCTCGACCACGCCCGGCACCGGCCGGACCATGGCCAGCGCCACCGCGAACGTCGCCGCGAGGCGGGCCGTGGCCGGCAGCGCCCGGCCGAGCAACGGCGAGGCGATCGCGAACGCGGCGACGCGCGTCACGGCCAGCACGAGCCCGACGGCCCACGCCGCGTCGACCGGGACGACCACGTCCACCCGTGCCCCCCGCTCAGCCGACGAGGGTGGGGATGGAGCCCCACAGCTGCTGGGAGAAGCTGACCAGCTCGCGCAGCATCCAGTTGCCGCTGACCAGCAGCACCGCTGCCAGCCCGATGACCTTGGGCACGAAGCTGAGGGTCATCTCCTGGATCTGGGTGACGGTCTGGAACAGCGACACGCCGACGCCGACCACCAGGGCGACGCCCAGCAGCGGGCCGGCCAGCTTGGACGCCACCAGCATCCCGTTGGCGAAGATCTCGAGGACCTGCACGTCACTCATGCGGTCACCTATCCCATGACGGAGGAGACGAGGGAGCGGGCGATCAGGGCCCACCCGTCCACCAGGACGAACAGCAGCAGCTTCAGCGGCAGGGACACGAACACCGGCGGCAACATCACCATGCCGAGCGACATCAGCACCGCGGCCACGACCAGGTCGATGATCAGGAACGGCACGAAGATCACGAACCCGATCGTGAACGCGGTCCGCAGCTCGGAGATCACGAACGCGGGGATCAGGGTGGTCGGGCCGACCTCGGAGGCGTTGGCGGGTGCCTGCTGGCCGGCCATCTCGGTGAACATCCGCAGGTCGCTCTCGCGGGTCTGGGCCAGCATGAAGTCGCGGAACGGCTCGTAGCCGGCCTCGGCGGCCGCCATCGCGTCGACCTCGCCGGCCAGCAGCGGCTGCAGGGCGACCTCGTTGACCTGGGACAGCGTGGGCCCCATCGCGAACAGCGTGAGGAACACCGCCAGCCCCAACAGGACCTGGGCGGGCGGGACCGTCTGCAGACCGAGGCCGTTGCGCACCAGGCTCAGCACGACCACGAAGCGGGTGAACGTGGTCATCAGCAGCAGCAGGATCGGCGCGATGGCCGCCACCGTCAGCAGCAGCACCAGCGTGACCGTGCGCGACAGCCCGCTCTCCGCGTCTTCGAGCGTGACGGTCAGGCTGCTGGCGTCCTCGACGCCGGGGGTCCGACCGACCTCCTCGGGGGCGGTCGGCGCCGTCGGCGGAGCCGGTTCGGGCACCTGGGCCGACGCCGGCGCTGGCGCGCCGAGCAGCGTGAGGAGCAGTCCGACGAGCAGCACGGCGGGCAGGAGCCGAAGCCTGATCCCCGGACGACTCCGGCGATCAGCGGCGGAGCGGGACACGGAGCGGCCTTCCCGCGCCGCGTGGCGGCGGCGAGACGCGGACCGTCATCGCGCGGAGACGGTCGACGAGGCCGATCCCTGGCCCTGCTTCGTTCGCGGCCGACCCGACCGGTCCGAGCAGCGCGTCCAGCGCCTCCTCGGTGGCCGGCGTCGACCGGACGTCGTGCGGAGCGGCGTCCGTGCGCTCCGTGGTGGTGAGGTCGAGCACGTCCGGCTCGACGGCCGAGGGCACGGCCGCAGCGGCCGCCTCGGGGTCCTGCTCGAGTTCGGTGAGCAGTTCGATGCCCTTCTCGCCGGCGCCGACGAGCAGCCGGCGGTCGCCGACCTCGACGACGGCGACCACGGCGTTGCGGTGCAACGCGGTGCGGCCCAGCACGCGCACGCCGCCGGGCTGGCTGCTCTTCAGGCGTCGCAGCAGCAGCGGGGTCGCCGCGAGGGCGCCCAGCAGCAGCAGGCCGAGCAGGGGCGAGTCGATCACGCGCCGACCCGGCCGAGCAGCTCGGAGATGCGCACGCCCAGTTCGTCACCGACGACGACCACGTCGCCGCGGGCCACGGGGGTGCCGTTGGCGAGCACGTCGACGGGCGCGCCGGCGAGCCGGTCGAGCTCCACGACGCTGCCCTCCTGGAGGCGCAGCAGCTCACGCAGCGGCAGCCGCACGCGACCGAGCTCGACGGTGACCGTCAGCTCGACGTCGGCGAGCAGGTGCAGGTCCCCGGCGGGGCCCAGGCCGGCGCCGGCGGTGAGGTCGGGCAACTCGGCACGGGTGGCGGTCTCGGGCATCACGACACGAGCTCCTGGGTCAGGGCGGCCAGCGGGTCGGCGGCGCGTGCGCTGGCGGGCGGGGTGACGATCTGGACGGCGAGGCGGCGCCCGCGCCGGCCGGGGTGGGCACGGCCGAGGTCGTGGCCGTCGCAGGCCAGCCGCGCCGGCGCGCCGACGGGGTGGTCGAGCGACAGCACGTCGCCGGGCTGCAGCCCGGCGAGGACGGAGGCGGGCAGCGTGGAGCCCCCGAGCACGACCCGCAGCTCGAGCGGGGCGTCCAGGAGCGCGCCGCGGGCGACGGACGCGGCGGCCGGGTCGACGTCCTCGGGCGTGCCGCCGGCCAGCGCGTCGAGGTGGCCGAGCAGGGGTGCCACCGGGTAGCCGATGCTGAGCAGGCCCTGGGCCGGCAGGTCGCCGCGGACCTCGATGCGGTAGGTGAGCAGCAGCAGCAGCTCGCCCGGTGCGGACAGCTGCATCGGCTGCGGGCTGGTCTCGATGCCGAGCAGCTCGGACGGCTCGCCGCCGAGGTCGCGCAGGGCTTCGTCGATGGCCCGGACGGCCGGCGTCAGCAGCCCGCTGGCGATCAGTCCCGTCTCGAGGTCGGTCGGGCGGCGCGGCACGGCCGTCTCGGCCGGGTCGCCGGGGCCGCCCAGGAGCCGCTCGACGAGCAGCAGTGCCAGCGGGAGGTCGAGGTCCAGCAGCGCCGTCGCACCCAGCGGTCCGACGCGCACGCTGGCCAGCGCCGTCGGCGTGGGCAGCGTCTTCACGTAGTCGTCAACCGACAGCTGCTCGGTGGCGAGGTGCTCGATCTCCAGCACGGCGTGGGTGGAGCCGGTCCACGCGCTCGACAGCCGCCGCACGAACGCGTCGTGGGCAGTCTCGAAGACCACGACCGCGTCCCGGTTGATCCGGCTGGGTCGGCGGAAGTCCACCGGGGTCACGGTCGTGGTGGACACGTCGGCCAGGGCTCGGCTCACGGGTACCTCCACGTCGAGGTGCCCGTCGGCCGGCCCCGGAACCGGTCAAGCGGTGGCCGGCGTCACTGCACGAGCAGCTCCGTGAGCACGACCCGGCGGATGACGTCGTCGCCCCAGATCTTCTTCGCGTCCTTCGTGAGCGCCGCCCGCAGCTGGTCCGAGCCCTCCGAGCTGCGCAGCTGGTCGGCGCGCATGCCCGAGACCTCGCGCAGCAGCGCGTCCTGCAGCAGCGGCGTGCGCGGCTGGATCGCCGCCGGGTCCGCCCCTTCGACCAGCACGATCGCCAGCGACACGCGCGCGTGGCTGGGCGAGTCGACCCCCAGCGTGGTGGTGAGCGGGTCCAGCGCGACGATCTCGCCGTCGGCCGCGGCCGGCGGTTCCTCGGCGGCGGCCGGTTTGAGGAACAGCCACCACCCGGCGACCGCGGCGACCACCAGCACCAGGACGGCGCCCAGCAGGACGAACTTCCTCGACGTCTTCTCGGGTTCGGTCGTGACGACCACGGCCTCGCTCATGCGGCGGCCTCCTCTTCCAACAGCACGACGATGTCCACGCGCCGGTTCTTGGACCGGTTCGCGGGTGACGAGTTGGGCACGAGCGGACGGTGCTCGCCGTAGCCGACCGCCCCCACCTTGGTCGGCGGCAGCCCGTGCTCCTCCACCATCAGCCGCAGCACGGCCACGGCACGGTCGGTGGACAGGTTCCAGTTGTCGTAGCCAGCCCGGCGCAGCGGCAGGTCGTCGGTGTAGCCCTCGATCATGAGCTGGTTGGGGAAGTCACCCAGGATCGTCGCGACGGCCCCCAGGATCTCCCGGCCGCGATCGTCGATCTCCGTCGACCCGAGCGCGAACAGCACGTCGTCGGTGGCGATCGACACGACCAGGCCGCGCTCCTCGCGGCGCTGCTCCACCAGCGCCTCCAGGCCGGCGTCCTGCAGCGCCTCCTCGAGCCTGCCGGCGATGCGGTCCAGCTGTGCCTCCCGGGCGGCGTCCACGGCCGCGGCGGCCGCTTCCATCGCCTCGGGCAGCACCGCCGTGTCGGCCGGCTGGATGCCCGGCTGGTCGACGTCCAGGCCGTTGCCGTCGGGCAGCAGCCCGGTCGCCTCCGGCAGCATGCCCTGGGCGGCGTTGTTGCCGAACGGCACCGTCAGGCCCTGCACGAACGAGGCCCACTTCAGCTGGTCGATCGTCGACATCGAGTACAGCATCACGAAGAAGGCCATCAGCAGCGTGACCATGTCGCCGTAGGTGGCGAGCCAGCGTTCGTTGCCGCCGCCCTTGGCGGCGCGCCGACGACGGGCGGGCATCAGGCAGCCTTCCCGGCGGACCGGTTGAGCCGGTCGGCCACACCCAGACGCTGCGAGGGCGGCAGGTAGGACTCGAGCCGCTCGATGACCCCGCGCGGGCTGGCACCGCGGCGGATCGTCAGGATGCCGTCGAGCGCGACGTCCATCGCGGCCAACTCGACGTCGTTGAGGCGCGTGAGGCGTTCGGCGATCGGGTTGAACACCAGGTTGGCGAACATCACGCCGTAGAGCGTGGTGAGCAGCGCCAGCGCCATGCCCTTGCCGAGCTGGGAGGGGTCGGTGAGGTTGCCGAGCATGTTGATCAGCCCGATGACGGTGCCGACCATCCCGAACGTGGGCGCATAGCCGGCCAGCGACCGGAAGAAACCGATGGCGGTGTTGTGCCGCTCGTCGAGGGCACTGATCTCGATCTCCAGCGTGTCCTTCAGGACCTCTTCGTCGACGCCGTCGACCAGCAGTTGGACGCCGGTGCGCACGAAGCGGTCGTCGATCTCGTCGAGCTTCGCCTCCAGCGCCAGCATCCCGTCGCGGCGGGCGACCTCGGCCAGCAGCCCGAGCTGGGTGATGGTGTCCTGGACGTCCAGGGACTGGCCCTTGATCGCCTTGATGGCGCTCTTGGGCACGGCCGTGATCTCGGACTTGCGGTAGGCCATGACGCCCGCGCCCAGGGCACCGAGCAGCACCAGGACCGCCGAGGACGGGCCGATGAGCGGGCCGAACGAGTTCCCGTCGATCAGCGTCGCGACGATGATGCCGAGCAGGGCGAGGACGAACCCGCCGAGGAAGAGCGGATCCACGGTCAGTGCTCCTCGTCGCGCACGACGGACAGCGTGGGCCCGGCGGCGCGCAGGTCGTCAGCGGCGACCAGCAGGGAGGCGCGGAAGGCGACGATGCGTTCCACGACCGAACGCGGTTGCTCCTCGACGATGACGCGACGGCCGTCGACGAGCGTCAGCACCGTGTCCGGGGTCGCTTCGATCGACTCGATGAGGTCCGCGTTGACGAACATCGGTTCGCCGCGGAGTCGGTGCACGAGGATCACTGCCGCACCTCCATGTGCTGGCACTGCGGGCACGTCCGTATGCCCTCCCTCTCTGATCGGCGCGCCGATCACCGGCTGAAGCGGCGCGTGCGCCATTCGACCGTGGCCGGCGCGGTGCGGTCCCCGTACCGATGGAGCCGAACCGCGCAAGCCGGCGCCCGGACGGCCGACCAGGTGACGACGAATGCCGCGACGGGGACCGGATCCGTTGTCGAACCTCCTTGGCCAGGTGCTGGTGGCGCGCCAGCAGATCGTCGACGCCCGCTTCCGCGCGGTCGGCTACGAACTGCTCCACCGTCCCGTCCCGGACGTGGCCAGCGGCGCACCGCCGCTGGACGGGCGGGCCGCCACCGCGCGCGTGATCGTCAACGGCCTGCTCGCGCTGGGCCGCGGGGCGCTGACCGGCGGTCTGGAGGCGTGGATCAACATCCCGCCGTCGATGTTCCTCGCCGGCGACCTGCACGCGCTGCCCAGCGACGGTGTCACGCTGGAGGTCCTCGAGGAGAGCGCCGACGACCCCGCCTTCCGCCAGGCGCTCACCCAGCACCGCGAGGCGGGGTTCCGGCTGGCGTTGGACGACCTCGTCCCCGACGACCCGCGCCTGGGACTGGTCGACCTCGTCGACGTGGCGAAGGTCGACCTGCTGGCCGCACCGCTGGACGACGCCCTGGCGTTGGTGGCGCAGCTGTCCCCGCGCTGCACCGTGCTGGCCGAGAAGGTCGAGGACGCCGAGGTGGCCCGCCGCGCCCTGGCCGCCGGCGCCACGCTGCTGCAGGGCTTCCACGTCACGCGCCCCGAGGTGCTCGGCGCCGTGCGGCCGCTCGGGCTGCCCGCTGCGCACCTGCGGCTGCTGCGGGCGCTCGCCGACGAGGAGGTCGACCTCGGACGGGTCGCCGACCTGGTGCGCAGCGACGTGATGCTGGCGGACCGGTTCCTCCGGCTGGTCCGGCGTGAGGTCGGCTGGCGTCCGCTCAGCGGTGTCCAGGACGGGCTGCTGTTCCTCGGGCAGCGGGCCGTGCGGCGGTGGGTTTCGTTGCTGGTGTTGGCCGCGACCGTGCAGGACGACACCGCCGACCTCGTCGCGCGTGCGGCCGGGCGCGCCCGCTTCTGCGAGTGCCTCGCCGAGACGGCCGGCACGCCGGCCGCCTTCGACGCCTTCGTGCTCGGCCTGTTCTCCGTCCTGGGGCCCGACGGGCGGGTCGCACCGACGGTCATCGCGGAGCTGCCGCTGGAGCCCGCGGTGCAGACGGCGCTGGTCACCGGCGAGGGGCCGCTGCGACCGCTGCTGGACCTGGCCATGACCGCCGAGCAGGCGGCATGGGACCCCCTGCTGCTTGCAGGCGCCGCGCACGGTTTCAGCGGCGAACAACTGGCCCGCGCCAGCCTCGAGGGCCTGCGTTTCGACGCCGCCGCCGGCTGACGCTCGCGCTGCGGGCTCGCGGTCCGCGGTCTGTCCGATGGGAGGCCCTCAGCACCGCGCGGTCCCTCGTCGCGACCTTGACTCGACCCCCGACGCCGAGGAGGGCCGACGTGCGGCAACTGCTGTTCTGGGTTCGCAGCGACCAGGCCGAGGAGGTCTGCACCCGTGCCGCCGGCGCCGGAGCGACCCACACCTTGCGGGTGGCCGCCACACCGGGGCAGGGACCACCGCAGGAACTGCTGTACGTCCACCTGCCGAACGACCGGTTCGATGCCGTGCTGGCCGCCCTCGAACCCGTGGAGGAACTGCGCGGAGCATTCGACCGTGACAGCATCGTGCTGATCGAGCCACCACCGCAGGCACTGCCGGACCAGGTCACCGACGTCACCTCGCGAGGACCCTTGGAGATCCTCGTCGAGGGATTGCAGAGCCTGGGTGCGTGGCCTCCGTTCCTGCTCTACTCCGCGGTCGCCGGGGCGGTCGTCTGGGCCGGTCTCGTGTCGGACACGACCTTCCTGCTGACGGCCGCGATGCTGATCGCCCCCTATGCCGCGCCGGCGATGACGACGGCCCTGGCCACGGCTCGGGGTGACGCGCGTCTGCTGCGGCGCAGCGTGGGGCGGTACGTGTCCGGCATCGCCACCACGGCGGTGGTGGCGGCGCTGCTGACGCTGACCGTCGGTGGGCGTGACCCGACCCCATTGATGGTGCGCGTGGCAGATGTCGGCACGACGGCGATCCTGCTGCCGATGGCCGCCGGCGTCGCCGGAGCGCTGAGCTTCGGCCGAGCCGACCGCACCGGCATCGTCTCCGGCGCCGGGGTCGGCATGCTCGTGGCGCTGGCGCTGGCACCCCAGGCGGGGCTGCTCGGCATCGGTCTCGTCCTGGGCGAAGCGCACCTCGTGACGTCGGCTGCGTTCGTCGGTGCGATGCAGCTGGTCGGCATCAACGTCGCCGCCGGCCATCGTGTTCCACGTGATGGGGGTGCGCCGGACGATCCCGCGGGCGCGCGACGGGAGTCGGCTCGTGGGACTGGCCACCATCGCCGTCACCGTCGTGGCCCTCGCCGGGCTGCTGGGCCTGCAGTGGGCGACCGCCCCGGCGCTCACGCGTGAGACGGTGACGACGCGGGCGCAGGCGATCGCCACCGCGGTGCTCGACGAGACGCCAGGCGTGATCCCGGTCGCGGCCGAGGCCCGCTTCCCACTGAGCTCGCACGTCCCCGACGAGCTCTTCGTCCTGCAGGTCGAGGTGCTGCGTACGGAGGAATCCGGCGACATGGAGGACGAGCTTGCCGCGCTGGTCCTCGAGCGGCTGCGCAGCGAGTTCCCCAACGCCGACCCGCGCGTCGCCGTCGACGTCGTCGGCGCCCATTGACGCGGTTCGCTGCCGCCGGCCCGCCTGCGGACCACCGTCTGCGAGGCGCCTTCGCGGCATCGCGGACCGAAACGGGTGCGAGTATGCACGTTGCTCAGCATCCGATCTCGGTGCGCTTCGTGCCATACCGGCTACCTCGCCTCTCAGCGTCGAGGCTGGTCCGCGATGGCATGACCGGGGGTGCGCGCAATGGCGGCCGCCCCCGCCATCGGTGGCGCCGCTCCCGACCCACCGCGGTCCGGCCACCACGCTGGGCCACCCGCGGCGGGTTGCGCCCGGCGAATCCCGGTCTCTCGGAGGCCGGCGGTCACCGGGCGGGCGGCCGCCTCGCACCGCCTTCCTGACAGGGACGTCTGCAATGGACGTTCGGGGTCCCCGGCCGAAGGGCCCAACCCCACCAAGACAGGGTTGGTCGCCTCAGCAGACGCTCGGCCAGCCGCATCGGCAGACAGGGAAGCGTCATGTACGGCGAGACCACTACTCCACAGGGAGGGATGCGCATGGCGGAGGACATGGAAGACCGGGTTCGAACTCTGGAGACCGCGCAGGCCACACAGGCGGCGACACTGGCGGGCGCGCAGGCGACGCAGACGGCCGGCATGGCCGGAATGAGCTCGACCATGACGGCCATGCAGGCCGGCACGATGGGAACGATGGTGGCGGGCGCCGCCGGTCTGATCATCGGCATCTTCCTCGGGATGGCGATCGCGAAGAGCCGGTAGCGCGCGTCGCCGGGCCGGTGGCAGGCGGTGAGCCGTTGACGCGACCTCGCCGCGACGGCGTCGACGGCGCCGCGTACGCCGGGCGGTGCGCGACGAGATGACAGACGCGCGTCCAGTACGACGGGAGGCCGGCCCATCGGGCCGGCCTCCTCGCAGGTCGTGGCGTGGTCAGCGCTTGAGGTTGACCAGTTCCTGCAGCAGTTCGTCGCTGGCGGTGATGGTGCGGGCGTTGGCCTGGAACCCGCGCTGGGCGAGGATCAGGTTGGTGAACTCCGCGGCCATGTCGACGTTCGACATCTCCAGCGTGCCGGCCTGAAGACCCCCCAGCCCGTTGCCGTCGCCGGGGACGCCGACGATCGGCGCGCCGGCCGCGTCGCCGGCGTCGAACAGGCCGTTCCCGACGCGGGTCAGCCCGCCCGGGTTCGGGAAGCGGGCCAGCTGGATCTGACCGAGCTGCTGCTGCTGGCCGTCGACCCGGCCGGTGACGGTCCCGTCCGAACCGATGGCCAGGTCGGTGGCCTGGCCGACGTTGATCGGACCGTTGGTGCCGGTGACGCGCAGGCCCTCCGGGGTGACGAGGTTGCCGTTGTTGTCGACGCCGAACGCGCCGGCACGCGTGTAGAAGTTGGTGCCGGCGGCGTCCTGCACGACGAAGAACCCGTCGCCCTGGATCGCCACGTCGGTCGCCCGGCCGGTCACCTGCGAGGCGCCCTGGGTGAAGACCAGGTCGGTGGCCGCGACCGACGAGCCCAGTCCGAGCTGCATCGGGTTGACACCGCCGTTGTTCGCGCCGCCGGCGGTGCCGCCGCGCACGACCTGGGTGAGTGTCTCCTGGAAGGTGGTACGTACCGACTTGTAGCCGGCGGTGTTGACGTTGGCGACGTTGTTGCCGGTCACGTCCATCATGGTCTGGTGGGACCGCAGCCCGGAGACCGCGGAGAACATCGAACGAAGCATCGGATGGCTCTCTTCTCGCCTGGCGATCAGGCGTCGTCGGTGGTGCGGCGGACCTCGGTGACCTGGTCGAAGGGGACTTCCTGTCCCCCGATGTCCAGGACCGGGCCCAGCGTCGTGTAGCGAACGGCGTCGACGACGCCTTCGACGGTGCCGCCATCCGTGGCGAGCGCACTGACGTTGGATCCGACCAGCCCCGCGGCGGCCACGGCGTTCTGCAGGCCGAGGTCGCGACGCTGGAGGGTTGCGAGCTGTTGGACGGCGTCGAGCTGCGCGAGCTGCGCCGTCTGCATCATCATCGCGGTGGGATCGGACGGGTTCATCGGGTTCTGGTAGCGCAGCTGGGCCACCATGAGCTGGAGGAAGCCGTCGCTGCCGAGACCGCCGAGCGCGGTCAGGGCACCGTCACCGGTGGGCAGGCCGGCGGTCGCGCCGATCCCGGTGCCCGTGGCGATGGTCGTCATCGTGGACTCCTAGAGGTGCACGCCGGGGCGGGTGCCGGCGGTCGTCGCGGTCGTGGTGGCCGTCCCACGCCCGGCCCGGTTCGCGGCCGGCACGTCGGGCCGTGACGGTGGGTGGCCGTCGCGGGCACGCTCGCCCTGGTCGCGGCCGAGGTCGAAGCCGCGCTCGCGCAGGGCGTCGGTGGCCGCCCGCACGAACTCGCGGGCGGCGTCGCGCTGGTCGCCCAGGACCTGCAGCCGGACGTTGCCGTCCTCCAGGGCCACCCGGACCCGCAGGTCACCCAGCTCGAGCGTGACCTGCCGCGGCGGCGGCGCCGCCTCCAGCTGCTCGAGCGCGTCGAGCACCCGCGAGATCGCCGCGCCCATCGATGTCGAGGTGGTACGGCCCCGGACCTCGCCGTGACCGCGGGGCCCGGCGACGGCGGCCGTCTCGGCCGTCTGCCCGTCGAGCCCGTCGAGGCGTGGGCGGGCAGGGTCGGCTGCCGCCCGCTCCGCGCGCCGGTCGCTGCCCGCCGTCGCCCCCGTCACGCCCGCAGCGGACGCCGGCTCCGACGACGCGTCCTGCTTCGTGGCGAGGTCGGAGTTGCCGTCGACCTCGCCGACGGCCCCCCCGGTCTCCAGCGGCAGCACGACACCGGTGGTCGCGCCGGTCGCACGCCCGGTGGTGGCGTCGACACCGATGACGTCGGCATCCGGGGCAGCGGAAGTGGGAACGCCAGCCTCGTCCGGTTCGGCGGCGACCGACACGCCGTCCTCGGCGTCGAGGGACGTGGCCCCCGTGGTCGCCGGTGTCATGCCAGCCACCTCCGGCGCGGGCAGGGCGAGCAGCGCGGCCAGCACCGGTCCCGAGGGCCACCCGCCCGCAGCGGGTGACGCCCCGTCGCGATCCTCGGCCGTCTCCGGCTCGTCGGGCGGCGCCGCCGGTTGCGCCGTGCGGCCGGCGGCCTCGCCGTCCCGTGCGACCGGGTCGGCCAGCAGCGGCGTGCCCGGGAACAGCGCGCCGGCGCCGTCCTCGGTCGCCTCGCTGGTGATGCCACCGACCAGGGCGGCGAGCAGGGCGAGGAAGTCACCGGTGGTGGGCGTGTCCCTGCCTCCGGCCGGCGTGGTGGCGGTCGGTGCCGCCGTCGTGTGGAGGTGGATCACCGCAGCTGCTCCCAGGTGTTCATGACGCGCTGGACGTAGGTCTGGGTCTCGCGGATGCGTGGGACCCCGCCGGCCTGCGCCACGCGGTTGGGGCCGGCGTTGTAGGCCGCCAGCGCGAGGTCCACGGACCCGAACCGGTCGAGCTGCTGCTTGAGGTAGCGGGCACCACCACGCAGGTTGTCCAGCGGGTCGGTCGGGTCGACCCGCAGGCCCGCGGCGGTGCCGGGCATCAGTTGGGCGAGGCCGATGGCGCCGGCGTGCGAGCGGACGTTCGGGTCGAAGTTCGACTCGTGCTTCACGAGGGCCGCCAGCAGGGCGGGGTCGACACCGGCTTCGGTGGCGGCCTGCTCGATCGCCCCGGCCCAGCGACGGCCGGCCGGCGGCAGCCGGTCCGCCCACGCGCCGCTCGTGCCCGTCGTCGCCTCGGCCGGCGTGCCCGCGGTCGCACCGACCGGGGTGCCACTGCCGGGGGTGGCGCCGACGGGGGTGGTCGTCGCCGCACCGGCCGTGGCGGACATGACCGGGTACGAGGCGCTGGCCGCCAGCGCCTGTGCGAACGAGGCGGATCGGGCTGTCGCGTCGGACGTCGCGGTGGCCACCGCCGGGGCTGCGGGCACGAAGGCCTGGATGCGGCCCTGGATGGCGGCGATGCGGGCCTGGACGTCGACCATCCCGCTGGCGCCGGTGGTCGCGATCATGCGCGCCGCCGCCAGGTCTCCAGCGCGACGGCGTCCAGCTGGATCTCCGCGGCCCGGCTGGCGCGGGCCGCCGCCTCGGCCTGCCGGCGTTCGGCCAGCCGCTCGGCGCTGCGCCGCGCGATGGCGGCGTCGATCCGCTGCCGTTCGGCGACCTCGGCGTCCTGCCGGGCCAGGCGCTGCTGCTCGCGGGCCCGCTCGACCGCGTCGTTGAGCGCGAGGCTGCCCAGGCGGTGCTGGCGCAGACCGTCGACGCCGGCGACGTCGACCGGTACGCCGCGGCCCTCCAGGGCGATGACGGCCTGCTCGTGGCGCTCCCGCGCCAGCTCGAGCCGCAGCTGCGCGGCGGCCTGCTCGGCGAGGCGCCGGCGTTCGATGCCCTCGCGCACCTGCAGGACGACCTTCATACGATCACGCTTCACGCCGCCATCTCCTCGGCTGCCCGCAGCCGTGCCGCGAGCTCGGCGATCCGCATCCATGCGTGTTCGGCAGCCACCACCTCGTGTGCTGGCTGGGTGAGGAAGTCGACGAGGTCGCCCATCATGGCCAGGGCGGCGTCGGCGGCCCGGTCGCTCCCCGCGACGTAGGCGCCGACCTCGACGAGGTCGCGGACCCGGTCGGCCGCGGCCAGCGCCCGTCGCAACGTGACGGCGGCGGCCTGCTGCTCGGACGACGTCACGGTCGTGGCGAGCCGGCTGAGGCTGGCGAGCGGGTCGATGGCCGGGAACCGCCCGGCCGTGGTGAGGGCCCGGTCCAGGACGAGGTGGCCGTCGAGGATGGAACGGGCGGCGTCGGCGACCGGCTCGTCGTTGTCGCCGCCTTCCACCAGCACCGTGTAGAAGGCGGTGATGGTGCCGTGCTCGCGCGGCCCGGAGCGCTCCAGGAGCCGGGGCAGCAGCGCGAAGACCGAGGGCGGATAGCCCTTGGAGGTCGGCGGTTCGCCGGCCGCCAGCCCGATCTCGCGTTGGGCCGTGGCCAGCCGCGTCAGGGAGTCGACGGTCAGCAGCACGTCGTGGCCGCCGTCGGCGAACTCCTCGGCGACGCGAGTGGCGAGGAACGCCGCCCGCAGCCGCAGCAGCGCCGGCTCGTCGGAGGTCGCGACCACGACCACGCTGCGGGCCAGGCCCTCGGGTCCGAGCACGTCCTCGACGAACTCGCGGACCTCACGGCCGCGCTCGCCGACCAGGGCGATGACCGACCGCGACGCGGCGGTCCCGCGGACCATCATCGCCAGCAGCGTCGACTTGCCCACGCCCGAGCCGGCGAACAGGCCCATCCGCTGCCCACGACCGACCGTGCACAGCGTGTCGATCAGCTTCACGCCGGTGTCCAGCGGCTCGGTCACCCGCTGGCGGGCGAGGGCGTGTGGCGTGGCCGCGTCGACCGACCGCTGCGGGGCGGCGATCGGGCCCTTGCCGTCCAGCGGCCGCCCGAGCGCGTCGACGATGCGTCCGAGCAGGGCCTCCCCCACCGGTGAGGTCAGCGGCCCGGGCCGGGGACGGACACGGTCACCACGGGCGATACCGGTGGTGTCGCCCAGCAGCAGCGCCCGCGCCGCGTGGTCGTCCACGGCGACGACCTCGCCGACCCGGACGCCGCCGCGCGCCTCGACGTCGACGGCGTCGCCGACCGCAAGGCGCAGGCCACGCACTTCCACTTCGGTGCCCACGACGCGGGACACCGAGCCGTGGCTGACGGCCCGCAGCAGCGCCGTCATAGGCCCGACTCCACGCGCAGGGCCGTGACGGCCTGCAGCAGGGCGGCCCGCGTCACCTCGGCGCCGCCCCACGTCCCGACGAGTCGGGCGTCTCCGCGTGCGACGGCCGGGTCGGCGCTCAACCGCAGCCGCGCGTCGAGCGGCGCGCCGGCGAGCGCGGCGTGGTCGTCGGGGTGCAGGCGCACCTCCAGCGGGTCGTCGTCGAGGAGCGCGGCGGCCTCGCGGGCACGGTCGAGCAGGTCCAGCGCCGGCGTCGGCGGCGTGGCGGCCAGCACCTCGGACGCCAGCTCGGCGGCCAGCGCCAGGTCGGCGGTCCGGGCCGCGTCGCGCTGCGCCAGGGTCTCCTGCAGCAGGGCTTCGAGCCGGCCGGCGACCTGGGTGGCGGCGGCGGCCGCGGCGCGACGGCCGGCGGCCTCGCCCTCGGCGTAGGCCTGGGCGCGGGCGTCGGCCACGGCACGGTCCAGGACCGCGGCCGTGGCCGGGTCCAGCACCGGGGCGGGTGGCGCCAGCGTCCGCACGTCGTCGCTGACGGTCAGGCGGAGCAGCTCAGCCAACGAACTCCTCCTGGCCGCGTGAGATGGTGATCAGCCCTTCCTTCTCGAGCTCGTAGACCATCCGCACGATGGAGGTCTGGGCCGCCTCGACGTCGCGAACGCGCACCTGGCCCATGAGGTCCATCTCCTCGGCCACGGTGGTGCGGGCCCGCTCGGAGAGGTTGCGCATCAGCGCGTCGTGCAGCTCGGTGGACACGCCCTTGAGCGCGGTGGCGAGCAGCGACGGCTCGACCTGGCGCAGCAGCTCCTGCAGGGCCCGGTCCTCCAGGGTGATGAGGTCCTCGAAGACGAACATCAGGGCCCGGACCCGCTCGGCCAGCGCCGGGTCGGTGGTCTCCAGTTCCTGCAGGATGGCCCGCTCGGTGGCCCGGTCGCTCTGGTTGAGCAGGTCGGCCAGCTCCTTCACGCCGTCGCGCCGGCCGCTGCGGCGGCGCACCTCACCGAGGCGCGACTGCAGCGACTCCTCGATGCGCCGGACCACGTCCGGGTCGGCACGCTCGAGGGTGGCGAGGCGGGTCGCGACCGACACCTGCACCTCGGGGTCGAGGCCGCCCATGAGGCTGGCGCCGAGCCGGGCCGGCAGGTGGGCGAGCACGACCGCGATGGTCTGGGGGCTCTCGTCGCGCAGGTGCTGCAGGATCTCCGAGGGCTCGTGCATCCGCAGGAAGTGGAATGGCGTCGACTGCGTGGAGGCCAGCAGCCGGTCCACGATCTCGTCGGCCTCGTCGCCGTAGCGCGACCGCAGCAGTTCGCGGGCGTGGTGCTCGCCGCCGCTGAGCAGGGCGGCGTGCGCGACCGCGTCGTCGCGGAACTCGGTCAGGATCGACTCGAGCTGCGCCGGCGAGACGTCGCCGAGCTGGGCCACCTCGACGGCGACCTGCTCGACCTCCTCCTCGGTGAGGTGCTCGAGGACCCGGGCCGACCGCTGCGTTCCGACCGCGACGAGGACGGCGGCGGCCTTCTGTGCCCGTCCGAGCACCAGCGCGGTCCCGGCGCTCATACGCCCGCCCTTCGGTCCGCGAGCCAGCCGCGCAGGAGGGCCGCGATCTCCTCGGGCTGGCGCTCGACCATCGCGGCGACCTCGTCCTGGATGTTCGGGCCGACCGGCAGCTGCTCGGTCTCGTCGACGGGGTCGATCGGCACGGGCGCGGCACGCACCTGGGCGGGCACCACCTTCTCCGCCACGGCCGCGGTCCTGTCCTTCTTGCGCCGCGTCATCAGGAACAGCATGACGGCGATCAGCACGATCAGCCCCATGGCGAGGTAGCTCTCGAGCTGGGCGAACCCGCCCGCCTCGGCCTCCTCGGGCGGTGCCGTCGCGTCGGCGGGGCTGGTCACGCGGGTGATCGCGATCGCTTCCTCGCGCAGGTCGACGTCCACGCCGGCGGCGGCGCCGACGAGTTCGCGCAGCTGCGCGTCGGTGACGGCCGAGCCGTCCTCGACGACCAGCGCGACCGACAGCCGCTCGACCGTGCCGGGCGCCTGCACCGTGCGGGTGGTGGTGCGCCCGACGCCGTACTCCGTGCTGTTCTCGTCACGGGTGTAGTTGCTGGGCCCGTTGCCGGTGGGCAGCGGCCCCCCGTCGACGCCGGTGACGCCGCCGGCGGGGGCGCCCTCGCCCTCGAACTGCTCGGCGCTGGTCGACTCGCGCAGCGGCGTACCCTCGGCGTCGAAGGTCTCGGTCTGGATCTCGGACTCGTCGAAGTTCAGCGAGGCGCGGACCGACACCGACGCGGGGAAGCCGGTAGCCCGCTGCACCAGTGCCTGCAGGTCGGCGTTCATCGCCGACTCGTACTCGCGGGTGAGTCGCTGCTGACGGTCGCTGACCCCGCCGACGACGCCGTCGCCGGGCGCGTGCAGGACGTTGCCGGCCGTGTCGGCGACGGTGACCTTGTCGGGCGACAGGCCCTCCACGGCCGACGACACGAGCAGGGTGATCGCCTCGACCTGGTTGCTGTCGAGCGGCCGGGCGGAACGCAGCAGCACGCTGGCGGAGGCCGGCTCGCGCTGCTCGGTGAACAGCGACTCCTCGGGCAGCACCAGGCGGACGGTGGCGTTGTCGATGCCGTCCATCGCGCCCAGGGTCCGCGACAGCTCCCCCTCGACGGCGCGCTGCAGGTCCACGCGCTGACGGAAGTCGGACACGCCGAGCGCCTGGTTGTCCAGCAGTTCGTAGCCGGGGACGCTGGGGGTGCCGCTGACGCCCGCCGAGGCCAGGTCGGCGCGCACGCGGTACAGCTGCTGCTGCGGGACGAGGATGCGCGAGCCGTCGAGCTGGTAGGCGATGCCGCGGCTCTCCAGCTCGCCGACGACCTCGGACAGCTCCTTGTCCTCGAGCCCGGCGTACAGCAGCGCATAACTCGGCGTGGTGACCCAGCGCATGAACGGGATGGCGGCCATCACCAGCACGACGACGGCCACCACGATGCCGACCCGCTGCGCGGGCGGCAGCGAGCGCACCAGGCCGGTCAGGCGGTCCTTGAGCTCCACGTGGCGTTCAGTCCTGTGTGAGTGTCAGCGCGACGATCAGGTCGTTGCGCGGGTCAGACCTGGAGGCGCATGACCTCGTGGTAGGCCTCGAGGGCCCGGTCGCGGACCTGCACGAGCATGTCCACGGCCAGTCCGGCCTGGGAGGTGGCGGCCATGACCTCGTGGATGCGGGTCGAGCCGCCGGAGGCGACGTCCTCCACCAGCGCGTCGGCGCGGTGCTCCATCGCGGAGACCTGCTGCAGGCCGTTGCCGAGGGCTTCGGCGAAGCCGGGCGCGGCCGTGGCGCCGGTGGCACCGGCGGCGGGGGTCGGCGGCAGCGGCTGGATCGGCAGCGGACTGCCGATGGGCGGGATCGACATCACTGGCCTCCGAGGCGCAGGGCGGCCTGGTAGGCCTCCTTCGCCGACTCGACGGTGCGCAGGTTCGCCTGGTAGGCCCGCTGCGCGACCATCATGTCCACCATCTGCGAGCCCAGGTCGACGTGTGCGCGGGTGACGTTGCCCTGCTCGTCGGCCAGCGGATGGTCCGGGTCGTGGGTGCGCGGCGGCTCACCGCCGGCACGCACCTTCTGGGCGAGGTAGACCCCGGAACCGGTGCTCGCGAACGGACCGCCGCCGAGTGGCCGGGCCACCACCTGCAGGGCGCGGAAGGACTCCTCGCCGGGTGCGGTGTCGGTGTTCGCGTTGGCGATGTTGTGGGCGATGGTGTCGAGCCAGTGGTGCGCGAAGCCGACACCGGTCCGCCCGATGTTCATGCTGGAGAAGCTCATCGGCGGCCACCCATCGCGACGCGGAGCTGGCCGACCTTGTAGTTGAAGGCGGACACCATCGCGTCGCGGTGCAGGCCGTCCTTCATGGAGCCGATCAGTTCGGTCTCCATGTCGACGCTGTTGCCCTGCGCGTCGACGATGGTCGGCGAGGCGACGACCTCGGGGCTCGGGGCCTGGGCAGGGTCGCGGCGGCGCAGCGCGTCGCGCAGCGTGGTCTCGAAGTCGACGGTGCTGGCGCGGAAGTTCGGGGTCTCGCTGTTGGCGATGTTGTTGGCGCGGACCGTGCCACGCAGCGCCAGGCCGTCGAGCGCGCGCAGCGCCGCGGTGGTCGTCACGTCCCACATGGTGCAGCCTTCCGACAACGCGAAAAGGAGGAGGCGAACGCCTCCTCCATGAGCCGAGTCTGGTTTCCGTACCGAGTTGTCACGAGGGTTGTCGGCCGTGCCCCGTGACGACTGAAGCGATGTCGTGCGATGTCGGTGTCCGGTCCACCGACGTGTCAGCTGGCGTAGGCCGATCCGGCCCGCCGGCGCTGGTCCACGTCCTGCAGTTCCGCGCTCAGCTCGCCCAGCCGCTCGCGCATGTGCTGCTGCACCTGCGCGATGCGGGCGGCGATGCGCTGGGCACGCGGCTGGAGCGCTTCGGGTAACGGACCGAGGTCGCGCGGCGGCACCCACGTGTGCAGCGGCACGACGTCGCCGCTGGCCAGCGCCGCATCCAGTTCGACCACGTCGACCTCCAGCTGGTCGAGCACCTCGACCCAGGCGCCTTCTGGCTGGCCGTCCATCGTCGTCGGCGCGCTCATCCGGCCACCGCCGCGGCCGCCTGCCCGTTCACGCAGCCCTGTTCCCATGCGTCCCGCAGGTCCGTCAGCACGGACGTGACGGCCTCCAGCCCGTCGGCCGACTTGGCGACGTTGGCGGCGACCAGCCGGTCGCGGCAGAAGTCGTAGAGCGAGGCGAGGTTGGCGGCCACCGCTCCCCCGCGCTCCATGTCGAGCGTGACGGCGAGGTGGGTCACGATCGCCTGCGCCCGGCCGAGGCAGTCGTTGACGTCCTCGATGTCGACCGGGGACGCCTCCAGCCCGCGCGTGGCACGGCTCACCTCGGCGAGCGCGCCGTTGTAGAGCATCACCACGAGCTGGGCGGGCGAGGCGGTCTGGGCCGCCTGGGTCTGGTACGCCGCGTAGGGGTTCACCGTCGCTCCGGTCACTGCGTCATCCCGGTCAGTTGCTGCGCCATCCACATGGCCTGGCTGTTCATCCGTGCCATGGCGGACTCCAGCGCCGTGAACTGCCGGCGGATCGTCGTCTCGCGCAGCTCGAGCCGGCGCTCGAACGCCTCCAAGCTGTCGGTCGTCGCCTTGATGCGCGACTGAAGTGCTTCGCGCGCGCCGGCGATGGATCCGCCCGAGCCCTCCGCCGCACGCAGGATCCCGTCCAGGACGCCGGCGAGGCCGTTGTCGATCCGCACGCTGCCCAGGTCGCCGGTGGCGTCGAGGGGTGCGCGCAGCACCAGGCCAGCGATCGCCGAGCCCGTCGGTCCGGTGAGCGTCTGTCCGGTGCCCGACAGCTGCCACGACTCGCCGGTCGCGGGGTTGGTCAGCGTGCCGGCGACATTGGCACCGGCGGCCGTGCCGTCGAGGTCGAGCTCCTCGGAGCCGTCGACGGTGAAATTGCGGCTGGTCCCGGCCCGGTCCGCTTTGAGCGACACGGCGACGGTGCCGTCCTCGTGTTCGACCGTCTCCGCCCTCAGCCAGGAGAGCTTCGTGCCGGCGAGGGCCGCGTTGATCTTCAGCACGGACGCCTGGACGTCGACGGTCTCGTCGATGACGACGCTCACCGACGTCCCGTCCGCGGCCGTGATCGTGAAGGTCTTCGGCTGGATCGAACCGGGCGGCGAGAACGCGGCGCCGGTGGCGACCGCGATCCTCGGGGCCGTGTCGATCTGCAGCTGGTAGTCGCCGGCGGGGGCACGTCCCGAGGTGGTCAGCGAGAGACGTGCGTCGCTGGTGGAGCCGGCGCGGCCGAGCAGCTTGCCGACGGCCTGCGGGTCGGACGTGAGCGCGGCGGTCAGCTTCGACTCGTCCAGCGTGATGCTGCCCTGACGGGTCAGTGAGATGCCGAGGTCGTTCAACGTCCGGAACGGGCCGTCCTCGGTGACGATCTGGCTCAGCGAACCGCGGATCTGGGTGGTGAGGCTACGCACGAGCGGGTCACCGCTGAGGGGGCCCCGGGCGCCGGCCTCCGACGACGTCGCGCCCTGCCGGTTGAGTTCGTTCAGCAGCCCGTTCATCGCGTCGACGAGCGCCTTGACCTTCTTGGTGGCGCCCTCGAGGTCCTGCTCGATGCGGACGGTGGTGGTGCCGACGTCGGACAGGCTGAGGGTGATGCCCTCGAGCAGGTCGTCGACGGTGTTGCTCGACCGGGTGACGGTCAGCCCGTCCATGGACAGGACGGCGTCGCGACCGGCCTGGAGCACCTCGAGGTTGGTGGTGCCGCCGCCGTTGAACGCGGCCACGTCGCTGGTGACGGTGAACGCCGAGCCGGCGCCGGTGGTGCGGCTGCTGACGACCAGGCGGTGCTCTCCCTCGCCGACCCGCACGACGCGAGCTTGCAGCCCCTCGACGCCGTTCAGCGCGCGGGCCGCGTCGGCCAGCGTGGCGCCCTCGCCGAGGGTCACCGTGTGCTGCGTGTCACCACGGGACACGGTGATGCTGCCGGCGCCGAGCACCTGGTCGTTGCCGGTGAAGGTGCCGCCGAGTGCGACCTGGTGTGCGGCCGCGAGCTGGGTCACGTTCAGCACGGCCGTGCCGGGCAGCGCGCCCGCGCCCTTCACGCTCGCCGAGGCCACGGCCTGGTTGGACGAGGACACCTTGACGGTGCCGGCCAGGACCTGCGGATCGCGCAGCGCGTCCGTGGCCGAGCGCAGCGAGGAGAGTCGGGTGACGATGCTGCCCCAGGCAGCGTCCGCGGCCCGGTAGGTCTGCTGCCGGGTCTGCAGCGGGACCATCGACTGCCGCTCGAGCTGCATGAGCTGCTGGACGATCGTCGCCGTGTCCAGCCCGGAGGCGATCCCGCCGATCGAGGCGAACGGTGTCGACACGGATCTCTCCCTCCCGATCCGGCTGGAACGGCTGGTGGGGTGCCCCGGAACGGGGCGCCCCACCGGGTCCTACGGTGTTGCGTTGGATCAGCGGAGCAGGGACAGGACCGACTGCGGGACCTGGTTGGCCTGCGCCAGCATGGCGGTACCGGCCTGCTGCAGGATCTGGTTGCGGGTGAAGGTCACCATCTCCTGCGCCATGTCGGCGTCGCGGATCCGGGACTCGGAGGCCGACAGGTTCTCCGAGGCGACCTGCAGGTTGGCGATGGTGTGCTCGAGGCGGTTCTGCGACGCACCGAGCTGCGAGCGCTGAGCCGACACGGCCGCGATCGCCTCGTCGAGGGTATTGATGGCATCGGAAGCACCGCCGCCGGTCACGTCGACGTCGGCCACGCTCACCGCATCCACGTCCTCGCCGCTGCCACCGACGGTGGTCGACGAGAGGGCGTTGAACTGGATCGACAGGGTGTCAGCGCTGTTCGCGCCGACCTGGAAGGTCCGGCTCTCCCCGTCGAAGACCGCCTTCCCCGAGAACTGGGTGCGCGTGCCGATGGCGTCGAGCTCGGCGATCAGCTCGGTGATCTCCGCCTGCTCGGCCGCACCGTCGGACGTGGCGGTGTTGGCCGCGCCCACGGCGAGCTCGCGCATCCGCTGCAGGATCGAGTGGACCTCGTTGAGGGCGCCCTCAGCGGTCTGGACGAGGCTGATCCCGTCCTGCGCGTTCTTGATGGCCTGGTTGGTGCCGCGGATCTCGGCGCGCAGGCCTTCGGACTTGGTCAGGCCGGCCGCGTCGTCGGCCGCACGGTTGATGCGGAAGCCGCTGGACAGCTTCTCGAGCGACTTGCCCATCTGACCGCTGGTGGTCGACAGGTTGCGGTAGGCGTTGAACGCCGCGATGTTGTTGTTGATACGCATGTGGGGTGACCTCCATGTCTGTCCCCGGTGGCGCCGGCGTCGATGCCGGCTCGCGTGGACCATCGGCACCGCCCTCCGAGCGCTGAAGCAGTCGCCCCGAACTTTTTCTCCGACCGCCGACGCACCCGACGAGCGCATGCAGGTGAACGGCACGATCCCAGCCGACGAACGACATCGAACGTGAGTCCGCGACGCAGCACGACCGCCTGCCCGAGGTTGCTCGGGCAGGCGGATGCGGCTGGAGCGGCGCTGTTGCGACGAATCCGGTCGCACCGATGGGAGCTTCGGACGGCTGGAAGGTGCAGCGGGTTCCGCCCGCAGCGGCGAGGTCAGGCGGTGACCGGTTGTCGCCGCAGCGGCGGGTCCGAGGTCGCCCGCCGACGTCCGCGTCTGACGGTGACGGTCCCGTCGGCGGTCATGTCGAGTTGCCAGCGGCCTTCGGTGACGGCGGTGTGGTGGCGGCGGCAGAGCGCGACCAGGTTGTGCACCACCGTGTGGCCGCCGTGTTCGCGTGGGATGACGTGGTGCAGGTCGGTCCAGGCGGCCGGCATCCGGCAGCCCGGGAACCGGCAGCCCTGGTCGCGGGCCAGCACCGCCTGACGTAGCCGGGCTGGGATCGATGTGGTCGGGGCGCTGATGCCCAGCACCTCGTGCCCGTCGGTCAGCACGAACTGCAGCCGGCAGTCATCCGCCAGCCGCCGCAACGCCAACGGGGTCAGCGCCGGCGGCGCCCCGGGCAGCCGCCACAACAGCCGCGCCCGCCGCGCAGCCTCGGAGTCACCGACCAGCGACTGGATGTCGGTGACCACCATCATCGACGGGCGGGCCCGCACCATCGTGCCGTCGGCCCGGCGGCCGGACAGGAACACCTCGGCCAGCTTGACGAACGCATCCGCCAACTGCCGGCCCCGCGGCCGATCGAACCCCTCACCCAGCGGATCCGACACGTCGCCGTCACCGTTGGTCGCGTCGGCGCGGCCGCTGGCAGAGGCGTGGTGATCGGCTTCCGTCTCTGCAGTGCCACCGGCAGGCCGGGCTTCGCCCGGCCTGCCGGCGCAGCTGCCGTCGGTGCCCCCGCTTCGGCTCGCGGCGTCGGTCGCGTCGTCCGTCACGGGGTCGAGGGCATCGCGGGTCACGTCCCGATCACCGGTGGGCGGTCCGGCGGCGGCTTCGAGCGCCTCCCGGATCAGCGCCCCGTCGGTGGCCGGGAACGCGAAGCTGCCGCGCACCCCGCCTTCGAAGTCGGGTTGGACGTGCAGATAGCGCCGCTCGACCCGCCGGACGCTGCGGGCCTGTTCGAGGTCTTCGCGCAGCCGGCTGGCCGCGACCCGCATGTGGTCGACCAGGTCGTCGGCCTGCAGCCGCTCGAGCTCGTCGAGATCCGCGAACCGCTGGTCCAACTCGGCCCGCAGCGCCACCGTCAACGGACCGGCTTCGCACACGACCGCGCGGACCTGCCCCCACCCCAGCGCACCCGCGTGGAACGCGGCCTTGACGTTGGGCATACAGGCGAGCACGTCCCGGACGGTGTGCAAGAACCGCCGGTCCCCGAACGTGGCCTTGGACTGCAACGCCAACAGCCCCTCCAACGGCAGACCGGCCCGGCGTTCGGACAGCGACCCGGCCTCGATGCGGTCGACCAGCTCCACCACCGCGGCCTGACAGGTGTCAGCGGTGGCGAGCAGTTCCAGCAGCCCGGCCAGCTCCCCGTTACCAGTCACGGCCCGGTCGGCCGCCAACACCCGGACCCGCTCCACCGCGGCCGCCGCATGCCGGATCGCCACCCGCAGGTCCCCACCATCACCATCGGTGTGGCCGGAGTCGGTCGTAGGAACGGCGGCCCGCGCTGGACCGTGAGTGGCCGTAGGACCGTGATCGGCGGTGTCGTCGAGCGCGGCGTGGTAACCGCTGCCGTGTTCGCGGGCGATGGCGTGGTGCCGTCGGACCGATGCTCTATACCCCGCGCGAGTGACGGTCGCGGGCACCGCGTTGCGGGTGCTGGGCGGGGTGGGAGTGGGGCTGAACATGGGTCGGATTCTACCCGCTGAGTTCGCGATTCAGCCGCTGGATCTGCGGTTCCTTGTGGATTCGACGGTCAGCGTTCCACAGCCTGCAGCACCGCACGACCAATACGACGCATGCCCCGCGAAGCGGTCCGAAGCCGACCGGCGACCCGACTCGAGGGCGCCGGAGCCGGCGACCTGCGACACCTCGATGTCGAAGCAGTGACGCACGGTCGAGCTGATGACGCATCGACGCGACGCTGGACCGACCGAGCGCCGCTCGACCGACAGTGCGCCGCCAAGCCGACGCCACTCCCAGACACCACGGCCGCCGGCGACCGCGGCACCTCGATGTCGAGGCAGTGACGCACGGTCGAAACGATGACGCACCGATGCGACGCTGGGCCGACCGAGCGCCGCCGGGCCGACCGTGCGCCGCTGAGCCGACCGCGCGCGCCGGGCCGACGAAACCCGGTGGAACCGCCAGCGAACTGCGGCAACTCGATGTCGAGGCAGTGATGCACGGTCGAGCCCATGACGCACCGATGCGACCGAGGGCCGACCGAGCGACGCTGGGCCGACAGTGCGCCGCTGGGCCGACCGCGCGCGCCGGGCCGACGAGACCCGATGGCACCGCCAGCGAACTGCGGCACCTCGATGTCGAGGTAGTGACGCACGGTCGAACCGATGACGCACCGATGCGGCGCTGGACCGACCGTGCGGCGCTGGGCCGACCTTCGGCGCTGGGCCGACCTTGCGGCCACGAGCCGACCTTGCGCCCCGACTCCGACGTCGGTCGCCGCGCGCCGCGACCGACCCGTCGACAGCGTCACTCCGGCAGGAGTTCGGAGATCGTCCGGAGGAGTCGGTCGTTGCTGAACGGCTTGACCAGCGTGCGGACGTCGTCGGTGACACGGTCGGGCGCCTGGGCGGAGGCGAACACGAGCACGGGCAGCTCCGGCCGCTCGTCGCGCGCCCGCTGGACGACCCGCCAGCCGGGCAGACCTGGCAGCGCGAGTTCGGTGACCAGCACGTCGGCGCCCTGCTCGCGCAGCAGGCGCAGGCCCTCCTCGCCGTCAGCCGCGGCCAGGACCCGGTAGCCGGCCGACTGCAGCATCTCCGTGATGACGCGCCGGGCCCGTTCGTTGGGATCGACCAGCACCACCCGCGCACCACCGATCGGGCGGTGCCGGTCCGGCATCGCCGACTCGCCGGCCTCGGCGGGCAGCAGCAGCGAGATGGTGGTGCCCTCGCCCTTGACGGAGTGCAGGTCCACCATGCCGTCGACCTGCTGGGCGAACGCCAGCACGGTCGGCAGCCCGAGACCGGTGCCGCGGGCGGCGCCCTTGGTGGAGAACAAGGGCTCGAAGGCGCGCGCGAGCGTCTCCTGGTCCATGCCGGTGCCGTCGTCGATGACGGAGATGCGCACGAAGCGACGTCCCTCGTCCAATGGCGTGCGCGGGCCGGCGGTGACCCCGCTGGCGGCCGCGTTGTCCGTGAGCCGGGCACGCACGATGATGGTCCCGCCGTCCGGCAACGCGTCGCTGCTGTTCATGACCAGGTTGACCAGCGCCTGCTCCAGCGCGACGGCATCGGCACGCACCGGCGGCAGGTCGTCGGGCAGGTCGATCTGCAGGCGGACGCCAGGCGCCAGGGCCGACTCGATGAGCGTGCGCACGCTCTCGACGGCCTTGGCCAGGTCCACCTCGTCGGTGGAGCCCTCCGTACGCGCGAACTGCATCAGTTTGGTGGTCAGCGACCCCGCGCGCTCGACCGCTCGGCGCAGCTGCTCGAAGTCGTCGAGGATCGGCTCGATCGGCTCGGTCCCGACGCTGGGGACGAGGTCCTCGACGGACCCTTCGGCGAGGTCGAGGTAGGAACTCATCACGGTGATGAGGTTCTTGAGGTCGTGCGCGAGGCCGCTGGCGAGCTTGCCGGCGAGGTCGAGCCGTTGGGCCTGGGCGAGCTGCTCGGACAGCCGCGCGCGCTGTTCCTCGCCGCGGATGCGTTCGTCGAGGTCACGGACGACGAGCTGCAGGCTGCGTCGGCTCGCCCGCAGGTGCCCGGCACTGACGTCGCACGCCACCGTGCTGCCGTCGGGACGCAGCAGGCGCATGTCCAGCTGCGCGGCCGGGGTGCGGGCGAACAGGACGCGGGCGAGCTCCTTCGCCACGCGGGCACGGTCGGGGGCCGCCACCAGCTCGAGGAAGTTGCGACCGAGCACCTCGCCGGGCGCCTCCAGGCGCAGCAGTTCGGCGAGCATCGGGTTGGCCAGCTCGATGGCGCCGTCGAGGTCGAGCACCAGGACCGCGTCCGGGCTGAGCTCGATGAAGCGGCGGTACTCGGACGCCTCGGCGCGCAGTTCCAGCAGGCGGGTCGCGTGCGCGGCGACGCGCCGCAGCGTGGCACGCACGGCGCCGTCGTCGGCGAGCGGGTCGGACCAGCCCACCTCGACCGCACCGACCCGCTGGCCGTCGGGGGCGCTGATGGCGGCCGCGGCCAGCGTGCGCAGGTCGTGCCCTCGGACGGCCGGATGCTCGGCCAGGGCGGGGAGCTCGTCGACGGTGGTGTGGCAGAGCCCGTCCGACGAGCAGATGGCGTGCCAGCTGATCGACCAATCGCGTGGGACGTCCCGGCGGTCGCCGACGCCGCGGACGGCCTTGGCCCAGGCCCGGGTGTCGTCCACGAACGTGACCGCGGCGTAGGGGGCGCCGAGGAGGGCGCCGCCCAGCGCGGCCACGTCGTCGAGCTCCGACTCGCGGGGGGTGTCGAGGATGTTCAGCCGCCGCAGCGCCTCGAGCCGGCGGGCCTCGGCCAACGACATGGGTTCCGGGATGGCGGTCATGCCGCGGACCGAGACTCGACGAAGCCCGCGCCAGAGCAAGGCATCACGCGTCGTCCCCCACCCAGCGGTAGCCCACGCCGGCCTCGGTGACGATGTAGCGCGGTGCGGTGGCGTCGTCGCCGAGCTTCTTGCGCAGGGCACGGAGGTGGACGCGCAGACTGTCGCGGGCCTCGTCGCCGTGCTTCTCCGACCACACCGCCGAGATGATGTCCCGGTAGGTCAGCAGCTTGCCGGAGTTGGCGACCAGGACCTCGAGGAGCTTCCACTGCAGCGGCGTGAGCCGGACGTCGTCGCCACGGACGCGCACCCGCCGTGCCACGAGGTCGACCTGCAGATCGCCGACGTTCACGGCCGGCTGCTCCGGAAGAGCGGGGCCACCGTTGCCGGCTCGCCGCAGGATGGCGCCGACCCGTGCCCGCAACTCCTCCATGGAGAACGGCTTGTCGACGAAGTCGTCCGCGCCGGCATCCAGGGCCATGACCCGGGCGCGTTCGGAGCCGACCCCGGACAGCAGCACGATCGGCACGCTCGTCCATGCGCGCAGCCGCCGGACCACCTCGATGCCGTCGACGTCGGGCAGGCGCAGGTCGAGCAGGATCAGGTCCGGCGCCGACGCGGCCGCGGCGGTGAGGGCCTCCTCGCCACCGCGGGCGACGATCACCTCGTGACCGACGCGCGACAGACCTCGCCACAGGGCGGTGAGGATCTGCGGTTCGTCGTCGACCGCGAGGACCTTGGCCACGTCTCTGTCCGCCCCTCTCGCGATGCACCCGGCGCCGCAGACTAATTCGCGGTTCGGCGCACGGCATCCTGCTGCTACGTCCGGCTCGCTCCGGGACGTCCCGCATCCGGCCGGGTCACGGCATCCGGCCCGGTCACGCCACGCGGCGGATGACGTCCGGCGTGCGGTTCATCTCCTGGTAGCGCACGACGTCGCCGGTGCGCGGTGCCACGAGCATCTTGTTGTCGCCGGCGTAGATGCCGATGTGGTTGGGCCGGCGCCCGTTGCCGTACCAGAACACGAGGTCGCCCGGTCGCGCCTCGGACAGGCCCGCGACGGCCTTGCCCGCCTTGGCCTGGTCGACGCTCACCCGGGGCAGACGCACACCGAGGTCGGCGAAGACCCGCTGCACGAACCCCGAGCAGTCGAGCCCGACGTCCGGGTTGGTGCCGCCCCACTTGTAGGGCACGCCGAGGTAGCGCTCCCCCGCGGCGAGGATGCGTGACGCGGCCATGCCGCCGGCGCCCCTCGCCGCAGGCGAACCGTCGACGGCCCCGGCATTCCCGGCGGCACCGACCCCGGCCGGCGCGGCGACCGTCGCCGACGCGTAGGCATCGGCGACACCGGCGGGATCGGCACCGGCGAGGGCGGAGACCATCGTCCCGAGCGACACGGTCGGCAACCGGGCCGGGTCGAAGCGCGCCGTCGCCGTCGTGAGCGCCGCGGCGAAGCCCGACGACGCCGGCGGCAGCGCCGCGGCCGGCGGTGTCGTCGCGCTGGCCGGCGGCGCGCTCGGCGCGGTGACGGACGTGACGGGCACGGACAGACCTCCTCGCCACCGGTGTCGGCGGCACGGAGGCGGGCTGTACCCGTGAGCCGCGCACGTGCGCAAGACGCTCGGCGTGCCCGCCCCGGGCGGCAGGCCGACGAAGCGGGCATCACCCACGACCCAAGTCCTAGAGCCAGGGCACCGGCTGCCGACCCGTTTCGGCATGAGACGAGACCGTCGTGCACTCGAAGCGCTCAGCCGCCGCCTGTGGGAGGAGCGGCAGGTGGTCAGCCACCTGCTGTTCAAGCTCACGGTGACGCGGCTGCTGCTCGCTGCCGACGAACGCCGGTTCGTGCCCCAGGCGCTGCAGGAGGTCGAGACGGCGGTCGAGGCCCTGCGCCAGGGTGAGCACGAGCGCGACGAGGCGTTGCGCACGCTCGCTGCGCTGTGGACCACCGACCCGGAGGCGCTCAGCCTCGTCGAGCTGGCCCGACGCTCCCCGCCGCCCTACGACCATGTCTTCGGCGACCACGCCACCGCGTTCCGCGAGCTGGCCGGCGAGATCGAGCAGGTCGCGCGCGAGAACCGGGTCCTGGCGGCGGGCGACCTGCAGGTCGTCGCCGGACAACTCGACCAGATCAGCGGCCCACGGGTGCCGCTGGCAACGACCTACGACGCATCGGGACAGCTCGACGCCAGCAGCGGCGTCGGCGCCCGGCTGCGGGAGGTGTTCTGACGCCGTGTCCTTCGTCGGGCTCTACACCGGACTGACCGGCGTCCGTGCCGCCCAGGTCGGCATCGACATCACCGGCAACAACGTCGCCAACGCCGCGACGCCCGGCTACACGCGCCAGCGCGTCGAGCTGGCGGCGCGACCCTCTTACCAGGCGCCGGGGGCGATGATCGGCACCGGCGTCGACATCTCCACGATCGGCCGGCTGCGCGACGGCTTCCTCGACGCGCGCTTCCGCTCGTCGAGCGCCGACCATGCCGCCGCCTCGGTCCGCTCCGACCTGCTCGCGCGGCTCGAGCACCTCACCGGCGAACCCGAGCAGGGCATCTCCGTCCGCCTCGGACGCCTGTGGGAGGCCGCCGAGTCCTGGGCCAACAACCCGGCGGACGCCGCCACCCGCCGGCAGGTCCTGAGCGAGCTGTCGTCGGTCAGCGACACGATCCGCTCCACGGCCGCGGCCTGGGACGCCCTGGCCGCGGACACCGGCGCGCGACGCGACACGCAGGTCACGATGGCCAACGACACGCTCGCGTCGCTGGCGGACCTGGACCGGCGCATCGCCGACATGAACCCCACGCGGATCGGGCCCGAGCTGCTCGACCAGCGCGACCTGCTGCTGGACGAGGTGGCACGGCTCACCGGCGCCGACGTCAAGATCGACGAGAACAACCGTGCGCTGGTCACCCTGCCGGGCGCCGACGGGCAGCCGGTCGACCTGCTGCGCGCCGGTGAACGGCAGCGGCTGGCGGTCGACCCGGCCGGTGGCGGCATCCATGTCGCCGCGCTGGACGCGACCGCGGTCGATCCCGCCACCGGCCCGTCCGTGGCCGTCGGCGGCGAGGTCGGCGGGCTCCACCAGGTGCTGGTCACCGACCTGCCGAGGTGGCGCGCGGAACTCGACGCCTTCGCCAGGACCCTGGCCGACGCGGTCAACACCGTGAACGCGCAAGGCGCGATCGGGAACGGCGCCGGCGGCTCGCAACCGGGCGGGGCGCTGCTCACCTTCGACGCCGCCGACCCGGCCGGCAGCCTCCGCCTCGCCGATGGCGTCGACGTGGCCTCCCTGGCGGCCTCGGCCCTGCCGACCGGTGCCGGCGGAAGCCACGACCCGAGCCTGCCGCCGGCGCCGCACGACGGGCGCAACGCGCGTGCCTTCGCGGACCTGCGCACCACCAAGATCGGTGACGGCGGCGCGGCCGACCCGGCCGGCGCCAGCCTGGAAAATCGTTTCGCCGACCTCGTCGTCGGGCTGGCCGGCGACGTGCGCTCGGCCCGGGCGACCGCCGACAGCGCCCGCGCCGTGTCGGTCGGCGCCGAACTGGCGCGAATGCAGGAACACGGGGTCAGCCTGGACGAGGAGATGGTCGGTCTCGTGCGCTACCAGCGGTCGCTCGAGGCGGCCAGCCGCGTGATGACCACCGTGGACGAAGCCCTGAACGTGCTGGTGAACCGCACCGGCATCGTCGGTCGCTGAGGGGGATGACGATGCGAATCACCAGCGAAGCCATGGTCCTGCGGTCGCTCGACCGCCTCCACACCCGCCTGTCGCGCTACGAACGGGCGCAGAGCGAGCTGTCGACCGGCCGCCGCATCCTGCAGCCGTCCGACGACCCGGCGGGCACCCGTCGGGCGCTGTCGCTGCGTTCCTCGCTGCAGGCCCGCGAGCAGGAACTGCACAACATCGACGACGCCCGCGGCTGGCTGGACACGGCGGACTCGCAACTGCAGACGGTGACCGCGCGGCTGGCACGCGTGCAGGAACTGGCCACGCAGGGCGCCTCGCACCAGAACGACGACGTGCGACGCGCCTTGGCGAGCGAGATCCGCCAGATCACCGAGGAGCTCGCCGGCATCGCCAACGCCAAGCACCTCGACCGGCCGCTCTTCGGCGGCTTCGGTGCGGGCGACCCGGTCGTCCGTGTGAACGGCACGTGGCAGTACCCCGAGGCCGGCACGACCGGCGCCCCCGACCAGATCATGCGCCGCGTCAGCGACAGCGAGCAGGTGCGCATCAACGTCACGGCCGCGGAATGGCTCGGCGCCGAGGTGGTGGGCACGGACGCGGACGGCGCCCCCGTCTACGGCCCGCAACTGCTGAACTTCCTCGAGCGGCTGGCCACCGACCTGGAGAACGGCGCGCCGCAGGCCGTGCTGAGCGGCCACCTCGAGACCGTCCGTACGTCGAGCGTGCGCGTCACCGACGGCCTGGCCACGATCGGCACGGCGACGAACCGGGTCGAGTCGGCCCGCGCCCGGGCGCTCGACCTGCAGCTGACCCTTCGCACGGAGTTGTCCCAGGTGGAGAACGTCGACATGGCCCAGGGCATCATGGAGCTGCAGGTGCAGCAGGTGGCCTACGAGGCGACGTTGCAGGCACTCGGCCGGGCCCTGCCGCCGTCGCTGGTGGCGTTCCTCCGATGACGTCCCCCGCTACGCTCCCCGCCGGTGTGGAAGGGATCCCGATGAACCAGCCGGACGGGTACACCGTCCTGCGCTTCACCGACGGCATCCCCGGCTTCCCCGACGCGCACGGGTTCGTGCTGTCCGACCTCACGGACGACGGCACCTTCCAGCTGCTCAGCAGCGTCGAGGATCCCGACCTCTCCCTGGTCGTCGCCTCGCCGTGGCTGTTCTTCCCCGACTACGCCCCGGTGCTGCCCGGCAGCGACCAGGACGTGTTGGGCATCGAACGCCCCGAGGACGCCGTGCTGTTCTGCACGGTCACCGCCGACGAGGAGACCGAGGCCCTGCACCTGAACCTGCGGGCCCCGTTCGTCGCGAACGCCCGCACCCTGGCCGCACGGCAGGTGGTGCTGGACGACACCGAGCTGCCGCTGCGCGCCACCGTCACCGCAGGAGGCTGACCGGCGTGCTCGTTCTCTCTCGCCGGGTCGGCGAGTCCATCGTGATCGGCAACCAGGTCACCATCACCGTCCTCGAGGTGCGTGGTGACCAGGTCCGCATCGGCGTCGACGCGCCGCGCGACGTCCAGGTGCACCGCCAGGAGGTGTGGCAGACCCTGCAGGCGGAGAACGCCCGCGCCGCCGACACCGCCGAACGGGCCCGCCGGCTCGTCGCCCGCATGCCCCAGGCAGCGCGACGTCCCGAGGGCAGCCCGCGCCACGACTGACCCGTCACCGCGCGAGCCGCGGCCAGGCGGCGTCACACACCGCCGCGGGACCGCACGCCGTCAGGCGCCGGCGTAGGCCTCCGTGGCGACGAGGCGCTGGCGCAGTTCCTCCGCGCCCGGCTTCAGGACCGCGTAGGTGCGTTCGCGTGCCTCGGTGACCCGCGCGGCCGCGCTGCGCAGACGCTCCACCACGTCCCGGAAGACGGCGACCGTCTCCTCGTCCGCTGCGGTAACCAGGTCCGTGGCGGCGGCGTCGACCGGCAGACCGGCGGAGCTGAGCACCAGCGCACGCCCGAGCTCCAGTGCCGCCAGCCGTTCGGCGGCCTGCTCGAGTTCGTCCATCGCCCGGGCGACGAACCGTTGCTCGTCGGCCACGACCAGCAGCTCCAGGGCCCGCAATCGGGACTCGACGGCCTCGAGAGCGGCCACCTGGCGTTGCAGGAGACTGACGAGCTGGTCGAACACGACGGGTTCCTCGCTTCGGCGATACGGGACGCCGTCCTCTCCTATCGGCATCCGCCCGTCGATCTGTAGTCCTATTCCGCCGCGGCGAGCGGCCGATGGACCTCCTACGACGGCAGGCCACGACGCCTGGCCCGGGAGTCTCCTCACCTCCCCGCCCGGCCGGTCACGGTGCCTCGTTCGTGAAGGGCCTGTGAAGCCCGTTGTGAAGGACCCGTGAAGGTCCCTCAGGGTCCCCGACCCGCCGCCCGAAGCCACTGGTCACACCCAGACGGGCCGGGAACGAGGAACCCATCATGACCGCGACGACGGCGACCCCCACCAGCGCCACGACCGACGTGAACGCCCTGGTCGAGGAGCACCTGCACCTGGTGAACCATGTCGTGAACCAGCTCTCCGCCCGCTTCCCGCGCCACGTCGACCGCGACGAGCTGCGCGGCGCCGGTGCCGCCGGCCTGGTCGACGCGGCCCACCGCTACGACCCGTCGACCGGTGTGCCCTTCGCCCGCTACGCCAGCATCCGCATCCGTGGGGCGATCCTCGACGCCACGCGCTCCCGCGACTGGGCGACCCGCCGTCTGCGCCGGGACCTGCGCACGATCGAGTCGACCCAGGCGTCGCTGGAGGAGAAGCTGCAGCGGCGTCCCGACGACGCGGAGATCGCGGAGGCGATGGGGACCGACGAGGCGGCGGTGCGCGCCCGCCGGGCCGCCGCGGTCACCTCGACGCTGCTGACCCTGGACCGTCCCGTTCGCGACGACGAGACCGGCGGCGGCGTGCTGGGCGACCGGCTCCTCGAGGAGGACCGGGCGTGGCTGCCGGAGGCGTCGCTCGAGCAGAACGAGCTCGTCGGCACGCTGCGGACCGCGATCGCGCACCTGCCCGAGCTGCCGCGCCGCGTCCTGGTCGAGCACCACTTCGAGGGCCGGCTGCTGCGTGACATCGCCGACGACCTCGGCGTCACCGAGGCCCGCGCCTCGCAGCTGCGCCACGAGGCCCTGCACGCCCTGCAGGCCTACTTCGGCACCGCCTACGACGGCGTGCCCGAGGTGCCGACCGACGCGCCGGGCAAGCGTCGCCGCGCCGCCTACGTCGCGCAGTTGTCGGCCGACACGACGTGGCGGACCCGCCTGCAGGGCAAGGTGCCGGCCGACGTCGCTCCCGCCTTCGCCTGATGGCCGCCGTGGAGGCCGAGGTCCCACCCGCCCGCCTCGAGCAGCTGGGCCGTCCCGCCCCTGCCGGCACCACTCTCAAGCTGCGCTGCCAGGGGGTGCCCGACAGCGCGCGCACCCGGCTGATGGCGATCGGCGCCGACCTGGTCGACGACCCGTCCGCGCCGGTCGACGCGCTGGTCGTCTCGACCCGCCTGGCGCCTGCCGCGCTGGCCGCACTGGAGGCCGAGCTCGCCGTCCACGCCCAGCACACGGTCGTCCTGGCCCACACCGGCGCCGAGCGGCTGGCCGTCCAGCTGGTCGCCGCAGGCGCGGACGCCATCGTCGGCGAAGGCAACGAGGAGGCCCTGCTGGGCCTGATCGACGAGGCCCGTGCCCCCAGCACCCTGCTGAGCTCCTACGAGCGCCGCTTCGGCTCGGCCGGTGGCAGCACCCGCGGCGTCGACCCTGCCACCGGCTTGCTCGACCGTGGCACGTTCGAGCGCCGCATCGCGGCCATCGGCGACACCGACGAGGTCCCGCGCATCGCGTTCGTGAGGGTCCTCTCCGAGCGCTGGACCCTCCCCGACGCCGACCCGGTCGTGTCGGTGCAGCGGCGCCGCCTGGCGACGGCGCTCGCGCACCTGGCATCGACCACCGCCAGCGAGTTGTACGCCACGGGCCACGGCGAGTTCGGCCTGGTCGGCACCACGCTGGGCCCGCCCGACATGGAGCGACTGGGCCGTCGACTCGTCGCGATCGTGGCCACGTTCCGCGACCGCGGCCTGCCGCTGCGCTCCGTCGTGGGCCACGCGGGCGTCGAGTCCTCGAGCGACGCCGAGGAGCTGCTGGAACTCGCCCGACGTGCCGTCGAGGTGGCGGCCGCGGACGGGGCCAGCCAGGTGCTCGGGGCCGAGGAACTGTCGCTCGGGGTGTCGACCACCACGGAGCTCGAGGTGGTCGTGCGGATGCTCGACCAGGTCGAACCGTTCCTGCCCGAGGGGCGGGGCCACGGCGAGCGGGTCGGGCGCCTTGCGGCCGAGCTCGCCCGGCTGCGTGGCTGGTCGCCGGGAGCGGTCGCCCGGACCCAGCTCGCCGGCCACCTCCACGACGTCGGCCGGGCCGGGCTGCCCTCCGAGGCCATGGCCGGACCAGCCCGGCTCACCGGCGAGCTCCTGGAGGCGTGGCGGACGTTCCCGGCCCGCTCGGCGTCGCTGCTGCAGCTGACCGCGGGAAGCGACGTTGCCGCCGCGGTCCGCGCCCAGTGCGAACGCTGGGACGGCGACGGCTTTCCCGACGGGGTGCGCAGCACCGACATCCCGGAGCCGGCGCGCTTGTTGGCCGTCGCGCACGCGATCGACGAACTCGCCTCCGCCGGTGTGGGCTCCGGCACGGTGGGCAGCCGGTTGCGCGAACGCGGCGGCAGTGAGCTGGATCCGGAACTGGTCGACCTGGCCGTCGACAACCTCACGGCCCTGCTGCACGCCCGCCACGGCTGACCGAGCGAACGCTGCCGAGCCGCGTCACACCCGGTCGACGGCCGACGCACCTCGACGCTCGGACACGGGCACGTCACGTTCCGTCGGGACGAACAGGTAGTCGTCCTCGCCGGGCACCGGCCCGTCCACCGGCTCGATCGCGCCGCGCCGGTAGCGGTAGGCCCGGTAGCCGTGGGCGACGACGGCGGCCAGGACGTCGGCGCTGGTGGCGTTCGCACGGACCTGGTGCAGGTCGTCGGCCTCCAGCACGACGACGGGCCTGTGTTCGTCGAGCACGCGGCTCGCGCCGGCCAGCACCCGCAGCTCGGCACCCTCGACGTCGCACTTGACCAGGTCGACGCGTGACAGGCCCGCGCGCGCGACGACGTCGTCCAGGCGTGCCGTCGGGACCTCGATCTCGCGGTGCGGGAGCCTGCCGAACGCCGCCGTCGCGCGCCGGTCGTCGGTCGCCCCGTGGAAGTGCGCACGGGTCGGCACCACCGGGATCCGCAGCGGCAGCGTCCCTTCCGCGTCCGACAGCGCGAGCTGGTGCAGCGTGACCCGGTCACCGAGGCGGCTCAGGCCCACCAGCCGGCGCAACATCGCCAGCGAGCCCGGACGCGGCTCGAACCCGAGCACCCGTCCGTGCGGGCCGACGCCGGCCGCCATCACCAGCAGGTGGGCGCCGCCGGCCGCGCCGACGTCGACGCAGACGTCGCCCGGGCGCACCAACCGGCGCAGCAGGAACAGCTCCTTCTCCAGGAACGGCACGCGGTCGACGGCGCGCTCGAGCAGGCTCGGGCGGCCGTCGTCACGGCGTGCGGGGCGGTCAGGGCCGGCCACGGCGCTTCCTCGGTCAGGAGTGGCGTGGAATCTATGCCGGCTCCCGGGTCGAAGGACCCGGCGGGTCGGGCCGGTCGACGGGCGTCCGCCGTCGGCGCACGGACTACCGTCACGACCGCTCGAAGACGAAGGACACGGGAAGTCGATGGTGCGTCGAGGTACCGGGATGGTCGGCGCGGCCCTGTTCGCGGCGGCGCTGGCGGGCTGCGGCGGGGGTGACACCGCAGACGGTGCCGGGGCGGACGGCGCCGGGGCGGACGGTGCCGGGGCGGCCAGCGCGGCGGCCGACCCCGAGCGGGGCGAGCAGCTGTTCGCGGCCCACTGCGCCGTCTGTCACGGCAGCGCCGGGCAGGGCACCGCGTCGGGTCCCCCGCTCGTGCACGAGATCTACGAGCCGGGCCACCATTCCGACGCGTCGTTCCACCTGGCGGTGAACCAGGGGGTGCGGGCACACCACTGGAACTTCGGGGACATGCCGCCGATCCCGGGTCTCAGCAGCGGCGAGGTGGACGACATCGTCGCGTGGGTGCGCCAGCAGCAACGCGCCGCCGGCATCGAGTGACCGAAGTGCCCGACCGGACGGTCGGGCACGCGCAGTGGGCGTCGCGTCGCGATGCGTCATCCTCGGATCCATGTCGTTCCGATCGCTCAGCCGTGGCCTACGCACCCTCACCGGCGTGCTGGTGGTCGTGTTCGTACTGGGGGTGCTGGCGATCGCACCCGTGATCCCGATCATGGTGGCGGCCGCCGACACGGTCGACACCACGCGTGAGCAGTTGATCGACCGTCCGCCACTGCCCGAGGACCTGCCGGTCGCAGCGGAGATCTCCACGGTCCACGAGGCGTCGGGCGAGCCGATCGCCGAGCTGTCGGGCGTCGAGCGGCGCGAACCCGTCGACCTCGCCCAGGTCCCGCAGGTGCTCATCGACGCGGTGCTGGCCATCGAGGACGACGAATTCTTCGAGCACAACGGCGTGAACCACCAGTCGGTGCTCCGGGCGGCCGCCCGCAACCTCGCGGCCGGCGGCATCGAGGAGGGCGCCTCCACGATCACCCAGCAGTACGTGAAGATGACGCTGCTCGGGCCCGAGCAGACCATGGACCGCAAGCTGCACGAGGTCGTGTGGGCGGTCGAACTCGAACAGCGGCTGGACAAGCACGACATCCTCGAGCGCTACCTCAACGCCGTCTACCTGGGCGACGGGGTGTACGGGGTCGGCACGGCCGCCCAGCACTACTTCAACAAGCCCGTCGGTGAGCTGACCCTGGCCGAGGCCGCCGCGCTCGCCGGTGCGATCCAGGCGCCGTCGACCACCAACCCGGTCGCCAACCCGGAGGCTGCCACCAGCCGGCGCGACCTCGTGCTGCGCCAGATGCGTGCCCAGGGCCGTATCGAGCCCGAGGAGGCCGAGGAGGCGATGGACGAGGAACTCGTCCTCGACGTGCAGGAGGAGGAGGTCGCCGAACCGTTCTGGATCGACTACGTGAAGCGGCTGATCTACGACGAGGCGATGACGCTGCAACCCGGCCTGCAGGAAGCGATCGGCGAGACCCGCCAGGAACGCGTGGACGCACTTTTCGAGGGGGGCCTGCGCATCCACACGACTCTGGACCCGGCGCTGCACTCCCAGGCCAACGAGACGCTGGCGGCCTACCTCGACGACCCGGAGAACGACCCGCTCGGCTCGATCATCACCGTCGAGCACGACACCGGGGCGCTGCGGGCGCTGGCGCTCGGCCCGCGCCAGTTCGGTCCCTGCCCCGAGGACCTCGACGACGACGAGCCGTGCCTGACGACCCAGGTGAACCCGGCCATGCCGGACGCCGGTGGCTCCGGGCGCCAGTCGGGATCGGCGTTCAAGCCGTTCGTCGCCGCCGCGGCGCTGGCGGACGGCTTCGACCGCGACGAGGAGTACGACTCGCCCTCGGGTGAGCCGATCGAGGAGTGTGGCGAGGTCGGCCAGGACTACGAGCCGCGCAACTTCGACGACGCGGACGCCGGCGAGATCGACCTGGTCGAGGCGATGCAACGCTCCAACAACGTCTACTTCGTCAAGCTCGCCCGCGACGTCGGCGTCGAGCGGGTCGTCGAGGTGGCCCGCGAACACGGGCTGGTGGCGTCCCCGAGCCTGGACGGCTTCGGGTCGCGCTCGTGCTCGATCGCGCTGGGGACGGCGGAGATCTTCCCGCTGGAGATGGCGGCCGGCTACGGGGTGTGGGCCAACGAGGGCGTGTACTGCGCGCCCTACCTGATCGAGCGGGTCGAGGACCGCTTCGGCGAGGTGCTCTACGAGCACGAGGACCGCTGCGAGCGGGTCGTGGACGAGGACGTGGCACAGGAGATGCGTTCGCTGCTGCAGGAGCCCGTCAGCTCCGACGGCACCGCCCCCGTGGTCGGTTCGCAGGTCGAGAACGCGCGTGGCAAGACCGGGACGACCCAGAACTTCGTCGACGCGTGGTTCGTCGGCTATGCCGGCCCCTACTCGACGGCGGCCTGGATCGGCTTCGAGCAGCCCACACCACTGACCGACATCACCATCGGCGGCACCTACCACGACCGCGTCACCGGTGGGGCCGTGCCGGCCCCGATGTGGGCCGACTACATGGCGGCGATCCTGGATTGACCTCCCGGCCTCCACGGGCGGTCGGAACCCGCAGGGTTACCATCCCGCCGCGAGACGGGCGCCCGTAGCTCAGCTGGATAGAGCACCGGACTTCTAATCCGATGGTCGCAGGTTCGAGTCCTGCCGGGCGCGCCAGGGCAGCCGCGATCCGTGCACCCCACCCCGCAGTGCCTGCGCGGCAGGATGCACGTTTCGTGTGAGACGCCTGTCCGGGCGTCGGCATCGCGGACGCGACGACGCCCGGTCGCGCGACCACGCTGTGCGAGCCTCGTGTCGACGGGAGCCAGCGTGGCGCACGACTTCTCGGACAACGGCGGCCGCATGCGCGCTTTCGCGGCCGAACTCGCCCTGCGCAGCGCCGTGGGCCTCGTGGTCGGCACGGCCGCCGGCACGGCCATCTGGTTCGGGGACCGTCTGCTCGGCCTGCTCGTGCCGCTGTCGCCGCAGACGGCCCAGGCCCTGCTGGGTGCCTTCGTCGGCGGCGTGCTCACGATCGCCGTGTTCGCGCTCTGGATGCGCACCGTCGTGGTCGGGCTCGCGTCCGGCCAGGTGTCGTCGCGGGTGCTGGCGGCCTACCTCGACGACCGCTTCCAGCGCCAGATCATCGGCGCGATGGTGGCGGCCTTCGCCTACCTCGTCACGGCGACCGTCCTACTGCCGGACGAGGGCGACGGCGTGCCGTTGGTGACGTCGGTGGTCAGCGTCGCGGTGGTGGTGGCGGCCCTGATCGGGGTGCTGCTGGCGATGCGCAACGCCGTCACGAGCCTGTCCATGCCCAGCGTGATCCGCACGCTCACCGACCAGGTGCTGAACCTGCTCGAGCGGGACCCGCGGCCGAACGACGCGCCACCGTCGCAGATCCCGGCACCTGCCAGTGAGGATGCCGTCATCCGCAGCCGCAGCCTCGGCTGGGTGCAGGACATCGACCACGAGGCCGTCATGGAGGCGCTGCCCGACGGCGTGACGCTGGTCGTCGAGGCCGACGTCGGCGAGTTCATCGCCATCGGTGAGCGGGTCGCGTACGTCGACCGGGACGTGGAGCCGGTCGTACTCGACGACCTGCGGGCGGCGTTCACGCTGGCGCGAACACGCTCCACCGACTGTGACCTCGCCTATGCCATCCAGCAGCTCGTGGACGTGGCGGCGCACGCGATGGCGCCACACTCCGCCGACACCTCCACGGCCCACGAGGCGCTGGTCCACCTCCGGGCCGTCCTGCACACGCTGATCCGGCGCGGGACCGCCTCCGGCTGCCGGCACGGGGAGCGCGACCAGCGCATCGTCTCCGTCGCGGCCTGGAGCGTCGCCGACCACCTCGACGCGGTGTTCGGGCGGCTGCGGCTGCGCTCGACGGCGGACCCGGCGGCCGGCAGCGCCCTGCTGCGCACCTTCGAGGGACTGGAGGTGACGGCCCGCGAGGTCGGCGACGAGACCAGCGTCGAGGTCCTGCACCGCCACCGGAGCCAGGTCGAGCCGGCGGCCGGTGGCTCCCCGTCCCCGACGTTCCCGGCGGTGTCCCACGCCACCTCGTAGGGTGCTGGCTCGACCGACGCAGCGAGGACGAGATGTCCGATCAACCGCTTGGCGACGACCCGCGCAGCAACGAACCCCACCACCCGGACGAGCAGGCCGTGCTCCGCGAGCGCGCCGAGGGTGCCAGCGAGGACAACGTCACCGGGTCGGACAACTTCCGCGAGGACGAGACGGCTCCCGGTGTCGACCCCGACGAGGGCGAGGCCTGACCCGCCCCCTCCCCCTTCGATCCGGCCGGGCCGGATCGGGCGCGTCTAGCCTGAGCCTCGGGACCTGGGGAGGCGCGTGGCGGCAGTGAACGAGGGCGGACCCGACGCCGACGAGCGCTACCGGCGTGCGGTCGCGCACGCCGTGCTGCGCGGGCTCGTCCACGACCTGAGCCAGCCGCTGGCCACGGTCACGATGGCCGCGGCGGCCCTGCGGTCGGCCACCGACGACGAGGAACGCGCGTCGCTGGTCGACATCGTCGAGCGCGAGGCGATGCGTGCCGGTGCGCTGGCCGCGGACGCGTCCGCACGGTTCGCCGGTCCCTTCGGCGAGTCGCCGACGGTGTCTGTCGGCCACCTCGTGACGGCGCTCCGCGAGCGCGTGGTTGGCGTGGGCGGCGCGGGCGGCGTGGGCGGCATGGGCGGCGTGGGCGGCGCGGGCGGCGCGGGCGGCGCCGGCGACGCGGAGGTCGAGCTGGAGGTGCTCGCCGATCTCGAACGCCTGTTGCAGGTGGACGCGGCGTTGCTGACGGCCGCGCTCGCGGCCCTGTTCGCCGATGCCGCGACCGCACCCGGGCGGCGACGTCCCGTCCGCGTCCGCGTCGAGGTGGTGGACGGTGACCTGACCGTGACGATCGCCGACGACGGCGAGCCCCTGCCCGAGTCCGTCGCAGCGCGTCCCTTCCCGGCCTACCTCCCGGACGCACCCGTGGCCCGGGGCGTCGGTTTGGCGGTCGCCACCGCCCGGTCGATCGTCGCGGCCCACGGCGGACGCATCGGCGTCGGAGCGGCCGAGGGCGGTGGGACGCTCGTGATCGTCACGATCCCGGGGGTCGTCGGCCCGGTCGCCCAACCTCGAGCGGCGGCCGACACCCCGGCACTACCGATGACGTCGCGTCGCGCCCTGGTGGTCGACGACGAGGAACCGACGCGCACGTTGCTGACGATGGTGCTGGAGCGTTCGGGGTGGGAGGTCGTCTCCGCCGCCGACGCCGCCGACGCCGAAGCGGCGGTCGCCGAACGTTCCGTCGACCTCGTCCTGCTCGACCTGCACCTCGGGACCGACTCGGGCACCGACGTCGCCGCGCGCCTCGAGCAGCGTCATCCGGGGGTCGCACGTCGGATCGTGTACCTCACCGGTGACCCGCCGCGCTCGGGCGAGCTCGACGGGTGCCCCGCGCTGGGCAAGCCGTTCTCCCTCGACGAGCTGCAGGGCGTGATCGACCGGCTGACCGACGGCGGCTGACGGCGACGTGGCCGTGGCGCACGCGCCGGTGCGCGCTTTGACCGGCTCCCGCCCCTGGCATACCCTCCGCGATCGTGCCGGGCGACCGGTACGCCCTATGGTGGGTGTAGCTCAGCTTGGTTAGAGCGCTTGGTTGTGATCCAAGAGGCCGGGGGTTCAAGTCCCCTCATCCACCCTGGCATCGCGGTTTCCCGGATGGTGTACCGTTCCGGCCCGCGATCACGCGCCGCTAGCTCAATTGGCAGAGCATCCGGCTCTTAACCGGCAGGTTCGGGGTTCGAGTCCCTGGCGGCGCACCCACGAGAACCGGCCCCTACGGGTCGGTTCTCGGCTTTTCGCGGGTAGTCGCCGATCGGCACTCGCCCCGGTTTTCCCCAGGCTGCGCCCTAACTGCGCCCTAAGTCCCCGTGCTGCCTGCTTACCGTCTCGACGCACAAGCGAGCGGGTTGGGAGGAGGGCGCCGTGGCGACCAACAGACGACGACAGCGGGCTCGTCGGGGCAGCGGCAGCATCACGCCGCGCGGGCAGCGCTTCTTCGCCCGCGTCGACCTCGGCCTCGATGCCGACGGCAAGCGGATCCGACGCAACCGGTCGTTCGATACCCGGCGCGAGGCGCAGGCATGGATCGACCAGCAGCGCTCCCACTCCGAGGAGCTGATCCTTCCAGTCGCCGACCAGCGACTCGATGAGTACCTGCGCTGGTGGCTCGAGCATGAGGCACCGAAGGGCAAGCCGGGCCGCGCCCCCCTCGCCGCGACCACGTTGCAGGGCTACCGGATCAACATCGAGCGGCACCTGATCCCGGCGCTCGGCCAGAAGCGGGTCGGACAACTGACCGTCAGCGACCTCGACGCCTTCGCCAACCGCAAGCTCGCCGAGGGCTACACCCCCTCGACGGTCAACCGCATACGCGAGACGCTCCGTTCGGCGCTCTCGACAGCGGTGCGGCAGGACCGACTCATCCGGAACGTCGCGCGCTACGGCGGCGGCGTCGGCGCCGCCCCTCCCCCGGTCGACCGGTTCTCCGACGCGGAGCTCGGCGCGATCCTCGCCGCCGCGCGCGACGAGCACTACTACCCCATCATCCTGCTGCTCGCCCGGACAGGCCTGCGGATAGGTGAGGCCTGCGGACTGCGGTGGCGCGACATGGCGCTCAGGACGGCCCCGCCGCGGCTGACGGTGGTGTGGCAGCTGGACAAGTGGGGCCAGATCGTCGACCCGAAGTCGCCGACTTCACGACGGACGATCCCGCTCCGTGAGGAGGTCGTGAGCGAGGTCGTGAGGTGGCGAGATCTCCAAGAAGTGTGGGCGGACCGGCTGGGCGAGCACTTCGTGAACGAGCACGGGCTGGTGTTCACGACCAAGACTGGCAGGCCGATCTCGAAGCGCAACATCGCGCGATCGTTCGAGCGCGCCTGCAAGGCTGCCGGCGTCGAGCACGGCACCCTCAAGACCCTGCGGTCCACCGTTGCGACCCAGCTCGCCGAGGGCGGCCTGCACCCGCGCAAGGCGCAGACCTTCCTCGGCCACGCCCACATGAGCACCACGATGAAGTACTACACCGCCGTCAGCGACGTCGACGATGCCGCCGCCCTCCTTCCAGACCTGCCCTGAGCTGCTACCTCGAATCGAAACCGAGGTTCACCGACCTCCACTCAACTCCGAACCCGACGGCGACGACCACCGGTCACTGCCTCGACGTCCACATCAGACGAACTCCGTCGCAAGGGTTTGAGTAGGAACGGCGTGACCGTGCGCCGCCGGCGAGTAGTGACCGGAGGCCGCCGGCAGCACGTGGCCGGGGGCGCAGAACGTGCGTTTCGAGCCTCGACCTCCACCGGAGCGAGATCACTGCCACTCGTCATGCTTCAGAAATCGCTTGCTGCTTGCTCGAACGCCGAGGCGAAGGCACGTCTCCCTGCCAGTGGTTGCGACGGAACCGACGCGTCATCGCGGAAGCGAAGGTCGCCCCCTGCTTCCCGTGGGCGGTGACGCCGGCTCGTGCCCCGGCAGCTCAGCTCACTAGCTCGTCCGGCGAGTACGGGCGACGCCGGCTTGCTTGAGGACGGCTGCGGGCACACCGGCCTCGCGTAGCGCGGTGTAGGAGATGCCCTTGCGTTCGGCGTAGGGCTTGACCGCTGCTACGAAGTCCTGCTCGAGCGCTTCGAGGTCGGCCGACTCGTTTTCGGACGCGAGCCGCTCCTCGATGTCGAGCCGCTTCTGGATCAGGTCGAGTCGCTTGGCAGGGTCGGGTTCCGCGTCGATCTGAGCCTGGATCTCGCTAGGCCCCTGGGCCGGCTTACGTCCACGGGGCCTACGGGCTTCAGCCTCAAGGGCGGCGAGATAGTCACGAACCGCCTTTCCCTGGCGACGCCCCTCAGCTAGTGCCTGCTTGTGCTCGTCCGACATCTTCCTTGTGGCCTTCTTGGCCGTCTTCTTCGCGGGCACGGTCGCTCCTATGGGGGTCAAAGACCGGATTGTTCGTGGCGCACGATACCGCAGCCTCCCGTCGACGACGGCAGGAGAACAGGCGATTTCCTCTGACGGCCGCTGCTCTTGCGGTCTCGATGGAGATTGCGGCAGAGCTATCGCCGCTCAACTCATTCTGCGTCGGACCGCACCAGTCGCGAAAACCTCGGTGGGCAACTCCTGCTCCGGGCACGCCTGGCACAAAGCGGACAGCCTGAGCCGAGAGCAGCCCTCCCGGCGACTGGCGGCGCTCAGATACATCACCGTGACTTCGGGCGCGTCGATTTCGACGCCTACCCGCACATAGTTGAACTCGCACCCGTTGCAGCTGCCCGGCGAACGGCGCCATCGCCGTGATTGTGTGTCCGTGGCTCGGTGACGTTCAACGCGAATAACGGACTCGGGTCTTCGCCAAGCTCGATAGACACCGTGGAGTGAACGAAAGCAGCCCACCGCACCTTGAATCGCGGTGGGCGTGCTAACGGTGAGGCGCGAGTCAGCGCGCGTCAGCCGAGGGCGCGACGGACGCGGTGGGCCTCTATGGGGTCAGTCCTTGGTCAAGACGTCTCGGAGCCGAGTGATGTTGCGCGCCAACGGATCGACGGCGTCGAGGTAGAGGTCGGCGTCGCGAGGTGTCTTCCACCGCTCACGGGCACCGGCGACCAGCGACCACTCGAGCTCGTGCCACCCAGGGATCTCTCGGCGGCGCCCTTCCACGCGAGCGCGATGCACGTCCACGTCGCTGCAGTCGGTGGCAACGACGAGCAACCTCGCATCCGTGTCAGCCGCCACCTGAGCGACCATGTCGATCTCCGCTGCCCCTGCTACGCCGTCGAGCACGACTGATCGTCTGTGCCGCAGTTGAGCGACGGCGAAGTTGCAGACGATGGCCCATCCCAGTTCCACGTACTGCTCACGCGATCCGTTCCGCAGGGCACGCTGGATCGGTTCGAACCGCGTCAGTGAGGCCATTGCCCAGTCCCAGCCGAGCACCGCCGCGCCTAGGAGGTCGGCGGCCGCCTCCCCGAGGGTGGACTTGCCCGTCCCGGCAACGCCGGTGATCAGTACGAGGCGATGACCTTGCTCTTGGCCACCCATCGTTACACCTCCGCGCCAGAGGTCGCCTACGTGCCACACGTTCGGTATCGCCGACTCGTGGCCACGCTACTCGGAGTTCCCACCTACTGATCTCGCGGGGGGCCTTCTGAAACAGCCACATCGCCGTGCTTTCGCGCGAGTGGGCCGCTGTGACCTGCCGCCCGAAGCCGTACTCGGGCGGGGGACGGCTTGACGAGGTAGAAGCACGCCACTTGAGCCGGCAGCATTCTTCGCCCTTGCCCTGAGACGGGAGACTCCGGAGGGAGGTCTATGCGGCGTCGTCATCACCCGAGTCGCTGTGATTGCGCAACTCGTCCAGCACCATTCTCCCGAAGTAAGTGACGCCCCAGTGGGTGATGCCTCCGCCGAGGACAGCTGTGCTCTGGCTGTAGATGCATCCGTGACGTACCAGCGCCGCCTCGATGGGAGAGCTGAGACCTGATGTTTGGGACTCGATAGAGCGATGGTGGGCGATGGTCCGAGTAGGGTCTGCGGCGTCGACACGCCGTCGAAACTCCTCGAGGGCTCGCAAGTGCGGTACGTCGAGATCGCTGAGGACGGCGACGATGAGTTGAGCCTCGTCTACGAGCGCCTCGTCGAGCACAGCTCGCGATACTGCCACCGCCATGGCGCGACGCTTCTCGCGCAGGGTCGTACGCATCCCCGCCTCTACCGCCGCCGCAAAAATGGACGACAACTGTTCGTGCTCCCGTAGGCGCTGCAGCAGCACGTCCCCGTCCGCGACACCTTTGATGATGAACTCAGCAGTCTCACGACCCGACTGACGTCGACGGTCCAACTCATCACCGACGATGGTGGCCAGCGCGCCGCCAATGCCGGGCACAAGAGAAAGCGCGGCTTTGACGGCCGTTTCCAAGTGCGCTCGGTTGTCGCGGTCGTGTTTGGACATGACGCGACCATAGTTGCATCCCATCGGCCGGCGCCGAGCCGGAGCGTCAGCGGACATCGCTCTTCACCGTGATTCTGCGCGGCCGCCCTACGGACGGCCCCCCGCGCATAGCGAACAGGGCTGCGGGGGATGGGACGCGCTACCCGTCCCGCCGCTGCACCAACGACCTCCGATACGGCGGTCCCTGGGAGATGGGAGGGATCCAAGACGGCAGTGGCGACACCGTCCGACGACGGCTGTCAGCCATGACCGGTACGGGCACGAACTGCGCCGTAGTCGGCGTCTGGCAGCACATCGGCGTCGAGGCTCTCGGCCGCGGTCCGATAGGTCATGAAGTGCAGCCCCGGTTCCTCGACGAATGCGGCCGCTTCGATACGGCGGCTAATGATTGCTCCACGGACGTCCCACTCGTTGCCGTGGTTCTCTCCCAGGAGTTCCGCGGCGACAGACGCGGCGTGGGGGCGCGCGCGTGCCACCGAGCCCAGCACCTTCGAGACGTGTCCGTCTTTGGCGTAGTACCTAGTCAGCGACCTGCCGATCTGGTTCGGAGCGAACGGCATCGTGGGATCCTTGACGTCGACAATCCATAGTCGGCGGCGACGCCCGTCAACGACGATCAGGTCAACTTCTCGTTCTAGTGTCCAGGCTCCGAGCGAGTACCCTTGCTTCAGATTGCGTCGGACGGTCAGCGCGGTGGCGTCGGCGAGCGCTTCTTCCATCTCGCGTTCGAACCGCACGTTGCGGGCCTCTCGAAGCCGTGCCAGCTCGCTTCGCATCTTCTCTGGTCCGGACGACCCCCACGGCGACCGGAAGTCGGTGAGGTGTCCGAAGATGACTGCTTCGGACTGCCCCGCGCCGCGGGGTGCGATGAGGAGATGGCCGGAGCCGAGGTCGATGAGCGGTCGGGTCGCGAGGCGGTGGTCGCGCTGATCGACGTTCCAGTGGTCTAGAGGGTCTGCGAGGTTGTCGGCGCGCAGCGTCAACCACTCGGCGGCGGCTTGTAGTTCCGACTCGCTCTGAGGAGCTTCGCTGCTGGCGCGCTGGACGAGCTCGTCGAGAGTGGTCGCCGCTACCAGCTCGTGGGTGCTGACTGGCCACCGGGTCATCGTCGCCAGGAGCGTCCGCATCACGGCGGTCGAGAAGCCCAGGTGGGTCTCGACGATCCGGCTGATCGCTTCTACATCCTCGGGACGGAAGTAGGCCACTGAGTCGGGTGCGTCGCGTTCGTCGGCCTCTGCGGCTGCTCGGGTTCGGACAAAGGCGCCGATGTCGATCTGGCCTGGCGACTGTGTCAGGGTGACCTCGTAGGAGTCGGAGATAAGTGTTTCGATGTCGGTGAGGCGGAAGTGCGCCGCGGCGCGTCGCTGGCCGGACTCGAGTACGAGACTGGCGACAGCTACAGCTTGATCTTCGATCCTGCCGGCGAAGCTGGCGCCACCTTCAGCCTCTGTCGGTCGGGTCAGGGCAAGCTCGACGAGGTGTGCCAGCGAGCGAACCCAGATCGTCGATTCCTGGCGGGAGCGGGAGAGTTCGTCGAAGTCGGTCGGCTGGCCGGCAGCGTCGCGGAGCCTGCGCTGATTGACGTCGCTGGCGGCGTCGAACTCGCGTCTGGCGTGGAGCTGCTCCAAGGCCTTCGTCGCAGTTCGAATCACCGAACCGCTGCGTACCCCGTCGAGCAGCACCATGAGGCGCTGTCGCAGGTGTTCGTCGATGCGGCGTTCCAGCTCCACGGCGTCACTGCCCGTGTAAGACCCTGTCGGCTGGCCGTCGGAGTACAGGGCACGCGCGAGTTCGCGACGCTCGGCCGCAACGATCGCCGGGTGCGGCGGGCTGAAGAAGGGCGGCTCCGTCACTACATAAGGCACGGAACGCGTTTCGACGACCAGCCCCAGCGGCGCGTTCTCCCAGGCCTCTAGGACGGTGTCCGCGTCGGCGCTGGATAGCGAGGCCAGCGCCCGGCCAACCTGTCCCTCGAACGCAGCCAAGCCTTCTTGGTCTTCGGCCGTGCTGTGGATGATCGTCACCACGCCGTCGGTTGACCGACGTGCCTCCACCGCCGTCTCGGGGCCGTCCACGCCGGGAGCCACCTGGAGGCGCAGGACACCACGCGGTTCGGCCAGTTCAGCGACAGCCGGCTCCGCGTGCACTAGACGCCACATGATTGAGCGTGCGATATCACTGCCGCTCAACCGTGCCCCGTCGAGCAAGCCCCAGGCCACGGCGACGACAACTCCCCCGACGACCGCTACGCGGATCGCGCGGTGACGGGCAGCATCCACCAACTCGGCCACGACAACGGAACCGTTGTCGTCCAGCGTGCATGAGGTCCATTCAGCGACCGATCCCTGACCAACCTCGAACAGCGCCTCGGTGACCCACGCCGTATCTCGATGGTGCTCCCACTCGGCCTTCTCGGAATGAGGCGCCCAGCTAACGAAGGTCGGCGAAACCCCCATCTGGAAGGGGCCAGGGGTGCCGGTTCGCCAGACCTCCCATTGGTCAATCGTTCCGAACGCCATCCCGCGTGTGTCGTCCTCGGTGCGGTCGATAAGGAAGCGCGGCACGTCGCTAGGGCGGTCCGACGTGCTGACCATCCATCGGAGCTCCTGAACCGTCGCGGTCTGCACGTGAACCTCGCCCGCGAGAGTGCCGATGAACATGTTCTCCCCGTCGATTACGACGGCAAGCCTCGCCACCTCCGCAGACGGATCGATGTCGATACGGCCATCCTCACCTACTCGGACGCTGGCACCGGGGACGACGCGACGGAGTCGACTTTTGGCGCGAGACAACTCACGGTTGTCGGGGGTCGCGACGACGCAAACGGCAAGCACCAGGTCGGCAGACACTCGGATGAGGAAGTCGACGGGGTCCTCGCCATCGATTTCGCAGTCTTTCGCGTATGGGCCCAGCGCGACCAGATGGGACAGCACTTGCAGCCGCGCAGCCTGTTGCCACCGCTCGGCGACCTCATCCTCTTCCAGTGCGAGCCTCCGCAGGATGGGGACGGCCTCAAAGACGACGTCCAGCAGCATCCCGGGCGGCACCGGATAGGTGGCGCCGTCCGTGCCGACGGCGAGCACCGGACCGAGGGTGTGGTGTTGATTTGCAAGGGTCTTTGCTGCGTCCTCGAGTGGGACCGTCGCCCATGCGAGCGCCGCTCGGGCAGCTTCGGGGTCGGCACAGTCCTCGACGAGATCTTCCAGCGACGGGACCTCTGCCACTGCCTCACACTCGTCCCTTGAAACCCGGACCTCAGCCTCGCGGTCGACCGGGTCCGGCGGCCACCCCGGCTCCAGCCGCGCCACAGCAGAGTCGCAGGCCCGGAGCACGAGCTCAACCAAGTCGCCGATCCCGAAGCCAAGCAGCTCGTACAGGCGTGAGTCGAGCACCCATGAATGGAATCGCGCCGACTCGACGATCGAGACCGGTGCCTCAAACCCACCCGGTACGAGCCTGTACAGGCCGTCCCGCCAGCGCGACCGAACCCCGGAGCGCACATCGAGAGGAACGAAGTCCTCCAGCATCGGCAACGACGCCTTAACTTCGTTCGGGATCCCGTCAAGCAACTCTGTGAGATGTTCTGCACGGGCCTCAACGGCACCATCCCGCGGACGCCGCAGTATCGCGATGTACGCATTCAGGATTGAGACCAGCCGAGATGACGCCGTGGGGGACAACGATGCTGCAGCAAGCACCTCCAACGCCGAATCTTGCCGCAGTCGAGTGAACGGCTCGCTCCAGGCAGCTTCCCGGCGTTCGCGCTTCTTCCGGCTCTGGCGTCCCACTAAATCCCCGAAGACAGGCGGCAACTAACACGCCATGATCGACGACACCTGCGACATTAGTTTGATTGCGCGCTGGCTATGGGCGGTCGGGCCGCGAGCGACAGCCTTCTGGCCACGCGCACAGCGGGAATTAGCGTGCAGGTATCCCCTCGTGTCGGACGGGCGGCCACCAACGACGCTCCGGAGTGCGCCGAGGACGAACGGACCGGCTCGAGATCATGCGGCCCACGCAGTCTGAACGATCGGGCTGCTCGGCAAGTCTGGTCCGCTGCTTCACGACACGAGGCCTGCACGAGGCCGATGGTGTAGCCGGCCGCACCCGTCATAGGGCGCGTCCCCCGCCGCTGCCGGCGCTGCATTCGAGTTGCGGCACGGAGACAGCCAGTGCGAGAACTGCCCTGCTGAATCTCTCGGTTGACGGCCTGGGGCCTGTGCCTCCCCGCTGCCGTCCCCTTTGCTCCCGCATCCTGCCCGAGCCCTACGAAGCTGCCGCACGAGGACCGACTCTCGGTCCGGACGGCAGCCCGTGTGAGCCATCCGTGAGTTCTATCCGGACGCTGCACGACGTCCAACGCACGGCACCACCAGCCCTGGTGTCGAGCAGACGAGGAGGGACGCGTCATGGCAACCGGCACGATGATCAAGCTGCTCACTGTGGTCGAGGCAGCTCGTGAGCTGGGCATTTCCCGATCGAAGGTCTACGAGCTACTCGCCGACGGCGAGCTCCCGTCGGTGCGCATCGGGCGGACCCGGCGCATCGCTGTCACCGCGCTCGAGGAGTTCGTTGCCGCCCACACGGACCGGGCACCCACGAGGGCCTCGGCGTAGGACTACGTCAGCGTTATCCACAGGTGGTTAAGAAGGACTGGTCAGCGGCCCTGGACATCCGTATCGTCGTCCGGGCGTGGTCGAGGGACCACGCGAGGTGCGAGTGGGGGCAGCCATGGGCTGTCGACACGTTTCACTGAGAAGCTCCCGGTTGGCGAAGGTCATCTTGGCCGGAAGCCTTGCCCTCGCCGCCTGTACCTCGACCGGCAGTGCCAACCCCGCCGAGGATCCGCCCGAAGCCGCGCCCCCTGCGACCGACGAGGACGGCCCCGACGACCCGCTCGACGAGCCTGACCGGCCGACCGACGACGAAGCGGTCGGTGCGGCCTACGAGGCCTTCCTCGACGCACTCACGGCCGCGATGGAAGCTGGCGACCCCGACCTCACAGAACTCACGGAACACGTCGATGGCGCGGGGCTCGTGAGTGCCCAGGCGATGGTCGTGAGCCTCACCGAGGCGGGTCGCGTCGCTCGCGGTGAGTTCGTCCCGTCGTTCGAGTCGATCGAGGTGATCGGCGACTTGGCGACCGTCGAGGACTGCTACCGGGCCGACCTCGTCGAGTACGACGCCGCCACTGATGAGCAGGTCGCCGACCGCGGCGGCGCACGATTCGCCGCCACCGCCAGACTGGAACGAGATGGCGGCTCTTGGCGGGTCACCGAGTTCGCGCAGGGAGACGTCTGCGCGCCCGCCGCGATCGCGGCCGAGGTCCGCGACCGGTACCTCGCCTTCTGGGACGCCGTCTGGAGCGCGGCCGATCCGCCCGACCCGGACCACCGAGGCCTGGCAGAGACCGCCGCCGGCACCCACCTCGAAGGCGTGCAGGCGCAGCTGACGCAACTGCGTGACGCCGGGCAGGTGCGTCGCGGCCGCGGGACGGAGCATCCGGTCGTCACGTACGTGACCGACCGTGACACCGCGGCCCTGGCCACCGACTGCGTCGAGGAGAACCCCGAGGGCGGGGTCTACGACGTCCAGAGCGGTGAGCGGATCGAGGGAGGAGCGGCGCCCGGGCAGCGGACCTTGCTCGAGACACGCCTCGAGCTCATCGAGGACGCCTGGCGTGTCGTCAACGTGCGCGTGGTCGAGGAGGACAGCTCATGCGCTTACGACTGACTCTGCGAGCAACCATCGTGTCGGGAGCAGTAGCCGCGGCTCTTGCCGCACCGGCTTTGGGTCAGTCGCCCGGAGACTCAGCCTACGGGTGGGTCGAGACCGACGACAGCGGCGCGACCGTCGGCGCCGAGGAGACCGTCACTACCCCGGTTTCCGGTGGGGCTGGTGGAGGAGGGGGGAGCACGCCCTGCACGTGGACGCAGGTCGAAGCCGACCTCGTGGGCGAGCAGGCGGAGCTGCTCTTCACGCGCATGCCGAACGCACAGTACGTCTGGTACTTGCAGGAGTGCACCAATCCCGACGGTTCTGTCACCACCACGTACATCCCGGTCGAGCCCTCGGATCCAGACCCGGCACCGGATCCGGAAGCGTTGCGGGCGAGCGCGCAGGAGCAGCTGCGGCTGCCGACCCCGCGGATCGCGATGAGCCCGCCAGGCGAGCAGGTCGTGCACGTCGCATCGTGGCTGTGGGTCGACGGCGACCTGTGGCGGCCGCACTCGAGCTCGGCGAGCGCTGGTGGGGTGACGGCCACGGTCACGGCGACCCCGTCCCGCACCCTGTGGGACATGGGCGACGGCGAAACGGTGGCGTGCGACGGGCCGGGCACGCCCTACGACCCGTCTCGAGCCGACGCCGCCCAGTCGATGTCCTGTTCCTACACCTACCACAACAGCTCGGCCGGCCGGCCCGGCCGCGGCTACCCGGTGACGGTCACGGTCGAGTGGCAGCTCGGGTGGACCGTCACAGGCGCACCGGGCGGCGGGGCGCTGCCCGGCCTGACGACCTCGTCTTCGACCACAGTCCCGGTCGGCGAGGTCCAGGCGCTCAACCAGTAGGAGGTGGACCGTGTCGACCACCACTCCCCCAGCCGCCAAGACCCGGCAACCTCGCGGGCGAGCACCGGATCTCCGCCTCGACCCACCAGCCGGTCAGGCACGTCGCCCGAAGCTGTCGTGGGTCGCGCTCGGACTCGCGGTCGTGCTGGCGGGCGGGTTGTTCGGCGCGGTCACGCTCGCCCGGGTCGCCGACCGGGCCCCGGTGCTGGCGCTGGCGATGCCGATCGAGCGCGGCGAGACGCTCACCGACGACCACCTGCGTGTCGTCGACGTCGCGGCCGACGAGCAGCTCCCGCTCGTGACGGCCGACGACCGGTTGCAGCTGGTCGGGCTGACGGCGACCGGCCCGCTGCCGGCCGGCAGCCTCGTGACCCGCGAGCAGTTCTCGGATGGGCCGCAGGTCGCGGACGGGTTCAGCGTGGTCGGGCTGGCGTTGCAGCCCGGCGAGTACCCGATCGCCGCGCTCACGCCCGGGGATCGGGTCGAGGTGGTCCGCACCCCGGATCCGACCGGTGTGCGCAGCGACGGTGGCAGCGGTGCGGCGGTGCTGACCGATGACGCGGAGGTGTACGCGGTCGGGCCGTTATCGGAGACCAGCGCCGGGCTGATGGTGTCGCTGACGGTGCCGCAGGACACCGGGCCGGCGATCGCCTCGGCGGCGGCCGAGGGCCGGGTGCGGCTCGTGCTGGTGCCGGCGTCATGACGGTGGTCGCGCTCGCGTCGGTCAAGGCGTCGCCGGGGGTGACGACCTCGCTGCTGGCGCTGGCGGCCACCTGGCCGGGCCAGCGGCCGGTGCTGCTGGTCGACGCCGACCCGGACGGCGGCAGCCTCGCGGCCCGTACCGGGCTGCTCACCGAGCCGGGGCTGACGAGCCTCGCCGCGGCCGCCCGTCGGACGCTCCGAGCTGGCGAGCTGGAGCGGCACACCCAGCCGCTCCCGGGTGGCGGGGTGCCGGCGCTGGTCGGGCCAGCCGACCCCGAGCACGCCAGCCGGGCGCTGCAACTGCTCGGCGGGCCGCTCGCCACCGCCCTGCGTAGCGATCCGGACCGGGACGGGCTGGTCGACTGTGGCCGCCTGCGGGCCGGCTCGCCTGCCGCGCCGCTGGCCGCTGCCGCTGACGTGCTCGTGGTGGTGGCCCGTCCTCGCCTGGACGAGCTCCAGCACCTGCGGCCGGCGCTCCCCCGGCTCCTGGCGGTCGGCGCCCGGCCGGCGCTGCTGCTGGTGGGCGAGGGTCCCTACCCGCCCGGCGAGGTCGCGGCCGCACTCGACGTCACGGTGCTCACGACGCTGCCACACGATCCTGCGGGGGCCGACCAGCTCTCGGGCCAGCGGCGCCGTGCGGGCCGGCTGGAACGGACGACGCTGCTGCGCGCCGCCCGGGCGGTCGCCGAGCAGCTCAGGGCCGCCGACGAGACCACGGGAGGCGGGGCTCATGAGTCGTCCGTGAGTGACGAGCCGGCTCCACCAGCGTCCACCACGGCCGTTCGTGAGCGATCCGTGAGTGGCAACGGGCACCGTGACCGGACCGGCTGGGTCGCGGCGCTCACGCGCGGCTCACCGACCGCGAGGGAGCCCGACTGATGGACGCCGAGGTGGCCGTGCTAGCGCAACGGTTCGCAGCCGAGGCCGCGGACCGTCTCGCCCGCGAGCGCGACACCCAGCCCGACGGGGCCGGCAGCAACGGTCACCTCACGGGCGCGGACGAGCGGGCCTACGCCCGCAGTCTGATCGCCGCCGCGCTCGACGCCGAGGCCCGCCGGCGGCTACGTGACGACCTCGACCCGCTGCCGGAACACGTCGAGGACGAGGTGGCCCGGCAGGCGTTCGACCGGCTGTTCGGGCTCGGCCGGCTGCAGCGCTACCTCGACGACGAACGCATCACCGACATCCACGTCCAGGGCTACGACACGGTCTGGCTCAAGCACGCCGACGGCTCCCGCCACCGGGGCGAGCCGGTCGCGGACTCCGACGCGGAGCTGATCGAGCTGTTGCGCACCGCTGCGGCGAGGGCCGGGCGGACCGAGCGGCGCTTCGACTCGTCCCAGCCGGAGCTGAACCTGCGGCTGCCCGACGGCTCGCGGCTGTTCGCGATCATGGACGTCTCGGCACGGCCGAGCTTGACGATCCGCAAGCACCAGTTCGACCTCGCTTACCTCGGCGACCTCGCGCGTCGCGGCACCCTCGACCAGCCGCTGGAAGCCTTCCTGCGCGCGGCGGTGCTGGCCCGCCGCTCGATCGTGATCGGTGGCGGGATCGGCTGCGGGAAGACCACCCTGATGCGGGCGCTGATCAACGAGATCCCGCCCGACGAACGGCTGGTCACGATCGAGGACGCCCTCGAGCTCGACATCGACCGGTTCGACACGCTCCACCCCAATGTCGTCACGCTCGAAGCCCGCGAACCCAACATGGAAGGGCACGGGGGCATCACCCTCGAGCAGCTGGTCCGCATGGGGTTGCGGATGGATCCCGACCGGGTGTTCGTTGGCGAGGTCCGGGGATCGGAGGTCCTGCCGATGCTGCTGGCGATGAGCCAGGGGCAGGACGGCTCGATGTGCACCATCCACGCCAACACCGCCCGCGGGGTGTTCCGCCGGCTGCAGATGTACGCGATGCTCCCGCCCCACCGGCTCACCCCGCCCGATACCGCGATGCTGATCGCGAACGCGGTCGACCTGGTGGTCCACCTCGACCAGCAACGCGATCCGGCGACCGGCACCACCCGCCGCGTCGCGACCAGCGTGCTCGAGGTCCGCGACGTCGACGGCACCGAGGTGGTCGCCAACGAGGTGTTCCGCCCCGGCCCCGACGGCCGTGCGGTTCCGACCGGGACGATGCACGACGAGTCCCTCGCGGCGCTGGAAGCGGCCGGGTTCGACCGGACGCTGCTCACCGATCTGGGAGGGCAGCCGGCATGGTCCTGATCGGTGCGGTGTGCGGCGCGGCCCTCGGCCTCGGGATCCTGCTGATCGTGGTCGGGCTCCGCGGAACTCCACCGGGGCCGCCCCGTCAACCCCGGCGTGCCGACGGGGGCCAGCCTCAGTGGCTGCTGCAGGCGACGGCCGCCGTGGCGGCGGCGATCGTCGTCCTGCTGCTCACCGGCTGGCCGGTCGGGGCGCTGCTGGCCGGACTCGTCGCGGTGGTGGTCCCGGGGACACTCGGCCGCATCCGACAGGAGGCCGACATGGTCGCCCGCACCGAGGCGGTAGCGGCCTGGACCGAGCTGCTGCGCGACACCCTCGCCGCTGCGGCCGGCCTCGAGGAAGCGATCGCCGCCACCGCGACTGCGGCCCCCGAACCGATCCGTCCCGAGGTGCAGCGGCTGGGCCGCCGCCTAGACCACGGGACGCTGCCTGACGCGCTGGAACGCTTCGCGGACGAGCTCGCCAACCCGGCCGCGGACCTCGTGGTCGCTGCGTTGCTGACCGCCGCCCGCCGCGAAGCCCGGGAGCTGGTGCCGCTGCTGACCGAGCTCGCCCGCTCCGCACGAGCGGAAGCCGAGATGCGGCTACGGGTGCACGTCAGCCGCGCCCGGATCCGCACCGCGGTGCGGGTCGTGGTCGGCACGCTCGGGCTGTTCGCGGGCGGGCTGCTGCTGTTCAACCGCCCCTACCTCGCCCCGTACGGCACCGCGGTCGGGCAGCTGGTGCTGCTCGGGGTCGGGGTGGTGTTCGCGGCCGGCTGGTGGCTGCTGCAGAAGATGGCCGCGATCGAGGCACCCGAACGGTTCCTCGCCCGCCCGTCCGAGGGGCGGTGGAGCTGATGGTCACCGCCGGACTGGTGGCAGGCGCCGCGATCGCAGGTGGGCTGCTGCTGGCCGCCGCGGGGCTGCTCGCCCGGCCCGAACCGCTCGCGAGCGCACTCGCCCGCCTCGACGGACACCCGGCCCCGGCACCCGACCGGCGTGACGCCCGTGCGAGGTCGGTCGGCCGGGCCGGTGACCTGCTCGCCCAAGCCGGGCTCGAGCGGCCCGAGCTCGACCGCGACCTGCAGGTCGCCGGACGGACCCGCGAGCAACACCTGGTCGACAAGCTTCTCGCGTTCGTGGCCGGGCTCGCGCTCCCGCCCGTCCTCGCGATCATCGTCGCGCTCGGCGGGGTGCCGGTACCGATCGGGTTCACGGTGCTGGCCGCCGCCGGCCTGGCCATGGCCGGGTTCGTGCTGCCCGACCTGCTGCTGCGCCGGCTGGCCGCCGAACGCCGTCGCGGGTTCCGCTACGCCCTGTCGAGCTACCTCGACCTGGTCAACGTGATCCTCGCGGCCGGCGCCGGGGTCGAGACCGCGCTGGCCGACGCGGCCGACGCCGGCCGCGGCTGGGCGTTCGACCAGCTGCGATCCGCGCTCGCCCGGGCCCGGCTCGCTGGCGAGAGCCCGTGGCGGGCCTTCCAACGGCTCGGCGAGGAGCTCGACCTGCCGGAGCTGCGCGAGACCGCATCGGGGCTCGCGCTGGCCGGTACCCACGGCGCGCGCGTGCGGGCCTCGCTGCAGGCTCGCGCCCAGGCAATGCGCAACCGCGACCTCTCCGACATGGAAGGCCACGCCGAGGCCGCCACCGAGCGCATGTCGGTGCCCTCGGTCGTGCTGGTCGTCGGCTTCATCGTGTTCGTCGGTTACCCGGCGGCCTACGAGATCCTCGGGTTCTAGACAGGAGGAGGACATGAACGAGCTCCGCCTACTCACCGTCCTGTGGCACCGCTACCTGGCCCGCCTCGACGCCTCCCGCGACCAGGACGGCGCCATCACGACCGAGACGGCCATCATCACCGCGATCCTGGCCGGGCTCGCGCTCGCGGCCGGCGCCATCATCGTCGCAAAGGTGATGGCCAAGGCCGAGTCGATTCCGACCGACTGACATGCCCGCCAGCAGCCGTGGACAGTCCGGCAGCGCCACCACCGAGCTGGTGCTGCTCATGCCCGTCGTGCTGCTGCTGGTTCTGCTGATCGTGCAGTTTGGCCTGTGGCTGCACGCCCGCCAGGTTGCCACCGCCGCCGCACAGGAAGGGCTGGTCGCCGCGCAGGTCGAGACGGGCACTGCCGCCGCCGGCCACGGCCGTGCCGTGGCGTTCCTCACCCAGGCCGGCGGGTTGCGCGAGGTGCGCGTCGACGCCGCCCGGGACCTGACGACCGCCCGTGTCGTGGTGACCGGCACCACCCCGGCGGTGATCCCGGGTACGGCTCTCGGCGTCACGGGGGTCGCCGAGGGGCCGGTCGAGCGGTTCGTGGCGGAGCCCGACCGATGAGACGCGAGGACGGGTCGATCACCACCGAGGTCGTGCTGCTCACCCCGGTCCTGTTGGTGCTGCTCGGGTTCGTGGTCATGACCGGCCGGATCGGCGAGGTCGACGGGGCCGTGACCCACGCCGCCCAGCAGGCCGCCCGCGCCGGCACGCTCACCGGCACCGCCGACGCTGCCCGTTCCGCTGCGGGCGCGACGGCTCGGGCGAACCTCGACCACCACGGTGTCACCTGCAGCCGGCTGGACGTGGCGGTAGACACGAGCCGGTTCCGGCCCGGCGGGGACGTAACCGTCGAGGTGACCTGCACCGTGGCGCTCGGCGACGTGGCGTTCACCGGCCTCCCCGGCCAGCGCACCGTGAGCTCGCGGGCCGTGGAGGTGGTCGACGTGTACCGAGGAGGTGGCCTCCCGTGACCGCCGGCGCTGCTTCCAGGGCCGAGGACGGCAGCGTGTCGATCCTCGTGGTCGGGCTGGCCACCGCCCTGCTGATGGTCGCCGGGCTGCTCTACGACGGCGGCCACATCCTCGCCGGCCGGCGGGAAGCGTTCGCCGTCGCCGACAACGCCGCCCGCGCCGGCGCCCAAGCCCTCGACGTCGGCGCTCTGCGCGGCAGCGGCACGACCCGCCTCGACCCTGCAGCCGCCAGCCGTGCCGTTCACGACTACCTGGCGCGCGTCGGCCACACCGGCACCGTGAACGTCGACGGGGACCGGGTCCAGGTGGTCGTCGCCATCACCGTCGAGACCCACCTGCTCAGCGCCGTCGGCCTGCACACCCGCACCGTCACCGGCACCGGCGAGGCCCGGGCCGTGCGCGGCATCACCGGACCAGGAGGCTGACGTGCACCTACGACACCTCGACCTCCTCCGCGGCCTCACAGCGCTGACCCTGCTCCTCGCGCTACTCGTCGGCCTGCCCATCGCCCTGGTCACCGCCGTCGGCTGGCCCCTGCCCACCGAGCTGCCGACCTGGATCGCGTTCCAACGCACGCTGACCCACGGTGAACTCGACACCTGGACACTCGTAAAGGCGCTCACGGTCCTCGTGTGGCTCGCCTGGGCACAGCTGGCGGCCAGCGCCATCGTCGAGCTCGTCGCCATCGTGCGTGGCCGCCGAGCCACCACCGTGCCGAGCTCCCGTGCCCTTCGGCACGCGGCCGCGAACCTCGTCACCACCGCAGCGCTGCTGTTCAGCTCGGCAGGACGTCTCGCCGACGCCGCCACACCCCCACCCCCCGAGCTCCACGTCGCGCTCGCCACCGCGCCGCCAGCTCCGGCCCTCCCTGGGGCGCCCCTCCCCCGGAGTACCGGTGAGCCACGAATGCACCTCGCCGCAGCGCCGACGTCCGTCGAAGCACCACCCGCCGACGCACCAGAGCGAGGCGCGGCACCGACCTGGC